>DYSO01000061.1 GCA_020718225.1 Draconibacterium orientale
TTTTATAAAATCGGGTTATCAATCCGTTAAAGTATATTATGACGATATCCGCATGATTGAAGGGCAGGATGATTACATTAAAATTCATCGCGGAACGGAACCGTCGCCCGTGCTTTCGCTCATGAGCCTGAAAAGTATTTTAGAACGCCTTCCTTCTACCCTGTTTATGCGCGTTCACCGGAGTTATATTATACCGCTTAAGGATATCTGCAGCGTCAGGAATAAATACATTTATTTCAGGGATTTTAAAATTCCGGTGGGCGATACCTATCTCGAAAATGTCCAGCAATGGCTCTCCGGATTACAATGAGCAAAAAATAATTGATGACCTTGCTGCGTCATACCCTCTGACTTTCAGTTTTGTCGAGGAGCTATTGGCCCGGGCAAAGGCCTGACCAGGTTTGTCCTGAAACAACAACGGAGGAGACGAAAAAACCATTCCGAAGAACCTGGATTTCAATATTTTTCTTATTATTGCGTAAATTTGTTTCATTCCAAAATGTTCATCCTATGAAAAAATTTTTCCTTTCTTTCCTGTTGTTTACAGCAGGATTGAAAGTTTCGCTTGCCCAGGTGAGCATCAATTCGGATGGCTCAGACCCCGATGGTTCCGCCATGCTTGAAGTCAAAGCTACGGACAAGGGGGTTCTTCTTCCCCGTCTTACATTATCTCAGCGCGATGCCATTGCCTCTCCGGCGGAAGGATTGATGGTGTTCTGTACCGATTGTGGTTCTGAGGGATCTCTAAGCATTTTTTCCAATGGTTCGTGGAAAACCTTCTCCCCCTGTTCCATCTCCGCTCCAACAGCCGGAACGAATACAGTAACACTCGACCAAGTTCTGTGGACATGGAATTCCGTGGCCGGCGCAACCGGGTACAAGTGGAATACAACAGATGATTATTCCACAGCGATATATATGGGTACATCCCTGACAAAGAGTGAAACAGGTTTCACCTGCGGAACAACATACAACAGGTTTGTATGGGCCCGTAATTCCTGCTCAGTTTCAACGCCTGTTACACTTACCGAAACCATTCCTGCCACCGTTCCCGCCACACCGGTCGAAGGCACACATGTAGCTTCCAAAACCCAGATCACCTGGAACTGGAATACGGTACCAGATGCCCTTGGCTATCGTTGGAACAGTATAAATGATTTTACAACTGCCACGGAAATGGGTCTAACCACTACGAAAGCTGAAGGCTCCCTGACATGCGAAACGCTCTATACAAGATATGTATGGGCTTACAACGGCTGCGGGTACGCCACGCCACTAACGCTTTCCCAATCGACTCTGGCATGCTGGATCTGCGGGGATACTTTAGCGGTTAACCACCTGGCTTCGGGCGGTGTGGCGCCTGTGGACAAAGAGGTAACTTATGGAACCGTAAACAATATCCCCGGCGAGACTTCAAAATGCTGGATCACCTGAAACCTTGGCGCCAGCCAGCAGGCAACGGCAGTCAACGATGCTACTGAGGCTTCTGCAGGGTGGTACTGGCAGTTCAACCTGAAACAGGGGTATAAATGTGATGGTCCAATATTGACTCCATTATGGACAATCACCTCAATAAACGAAAATTCGGACTGGACGACTGTCAACGACCCATGTGCTCTTGAGCTCGGAACCGGCTGGCGGATACCGACCTATACCGAATGGACCAATGTAGCTGCAAGTGGTGGCTGGACAAGTTGGGACGACCCCTGGGGATCCAACCTGAAAATACACGCTGCCGGTGCCTTATACTTATTCGATGGTTGGCTCTTCAACCAGGGTTCAAACGCCTATTACTGGAGTAGTACGCAGTGGGATGATACAAATGGCTGGTACCTTTACTTTTACAGTCTCTACTGCTACATGAATTACGACGATAAGGCGAACGGTTTCTCCCTGCGGTGCCTCCGGGAATAGGACGGTTTTAACCCTGAGTGAATTTGTTACGTATCTGCGAATTGTCCATTAACTTTTTGTATTTTTGAACTTTAAATAACGTGATGGTCACAAGCAATCAAGATAATAAGAATCTGGTAAATTATTGGATTGAAAGTTCTGACAAAGACTACAAGACAATGATGGACCTTTTTCAAACCGATAATTATCATTGGTCGTTATTTATTGGACACCTGGTCATAGAAAAGTTATTGAAAGCGTTGTTTATTAAGAGGATGGATCAATTTCCGCCATTGATACATGATTTAAGGAGGATTTGTGAGAAGGCCGATATGACACTGAACAAAGACCAGATCATTACACTTGACTCGATCAGCCGGTTTAATTTGAACGCCAGGTATGATGATTATAAACAATCTTTTTACAAACTCTGCACGAAAGAATTCACAGCTGAATGGATTGGTAAAATTGAAAACCTGAGAACATGGATAAAGAATCAGCTTTAAGATTGACCAAAGACTATTTGGTAAAGGTCAGAAAAAACAATATTGATTTTTCTGAGGCCTGGCTTTTCGGTTCCTTTGCTATAGGTAATAATCATGAAAACAGTGATATTGATTTGGCTATCGTTTTCTCAAAAAGTAAAACATCATTTGATACAGAAGTGAAATTAATGACTCTTCGGACAGGGGAAGAAACGCTGATTGAGCCACATCCATTTGACAAAGAAGACTTTGTTATAGAAAGCCCGGTCGTTTTTCAGATATTGAAAAATGGTATAAGAATTAACGTTTGACTTTAACCTTCTGATCACCGGTTTGACATTCGCCACTTTCTGCCTGCCATAGATTGGCCTGACCAGATTTATGCCTTCTTTCCGGGCAAATACTTCAACCGCATAAGTTGTTAAGCCGCTAAGCGCCATATTCTCAAATGCAGCGGTCAGGCTTACAATTCCTCCACCCGTAAAGGATTCAATCAATCCTTTCGCGGAAGCATCATACCTCAACCATTTCCGCACAGTTGGAATGAGCCATGTTTTCCCTCCAGGATATCGAAATGGACTTCTTTGAGGCACCGAAGCCACATTCACAACCTTTTCCGGTTGTAAGATGTTGGGTTCATCTTTTTCACCTCCCCAACCTTGCCACCATCCACCAGGGTCACCGGGGTAGGCTCGGAATCATCGCAACCTATGACCGGGCCGCCTTCGGGGTTAGGAGCTGCGGTCATTCATACCTCAGTGCATCGATCGGATTGAGTTGTGCAGCTTTTCTTGCCGGGTACCAGCCAAAGAAAATGCCGATGGCGGACGAAAAAAGGAAGGACATCAGAATGGAGTCGGCGGTGATTGTTACGGGCCACATCAATATCATTGCAATTAATTGTGAAACGAGGATGCCAAAAACAATCCCGATGATCCCGCCAAGTAAACTGATCATCAGGGCCTCGATCAGAAACTGTAATAAAACATCGCGGCCACGGGCCCCGACACTCATCCGGATTCCGATTTCGCGCGTACGTTCGGTGACAGAGACCAGCATGATGTTCATGATCCCTATTCCTCCGACAATCAGTGAAATTCCCGCGATGGTTGCCAACAGAATGGTCATGATACCAGAGGTTGAAGTTGCCATTTTAGCAATGTCTGTCTGGGTCCTGATGGTAAAATCAGGATCTTCCGAAGGCCCTAATTGATGTTTTGCTTTTAATACTTCGGTAATTTCCTGAGAAGCTGTCGGAATAAGCGCTTCCGTCTTTGCAGAAGCAAGCATGCTTTGGATATGGGTAATGGCTAACATTCTTTTTTGAACCGTGGAAAAGGGGGCAATAACAATATCGTCCTGATCCTGACCAAAGGCATTTTGCCCTTTGGATTCGATTATACCGATAATTTTAAAGGGAATTTTATTAATCCGGATAAACCGTCCGATAGGATCAGAATCTTCCCCAAAAAGGTTATTTACAACCGTTTGACCTACCACACAGACTTTTGCGGCGCTCCGGTCATCGTTCATTGTAAAAACCGATCCGCTGACCAACTTCAGGTTCCTGATTTCAAAATATTCAGGATAAACTCCATAAACTGAAGTCCGCCAGTTCATGTTTCCGGCAACAAGTTGACCGCTGGAGCGCACTTGTGGGGTGATGGCGGCGACAGCCGGACAGCGTTCCGAGATAATTTTTACATCTTCCAATGTCATTTTCTGCGATGTTCCGGCTTCCATGCGTACGCCTCCGGTGCTGCTGGCCTGAGGCCAGATCATCATCACGTTGGTACCCAAAGTGGAAATTTGTGCCTGGATGCTTTTTTTAGACCCCTGGCCAATAGCGATCATTGCAATGACCGACCCTACTCCGATAATGATACCCAGCATGGTGAGAAAAGTCCGCATTTTATTTTTTGCAAGGGACCGGATCGCTGCAATTAACAAGTTTTTCAGTTTCATAATTCATCCTCCTCAACAGTAACCGGAATAAGCGATAATTCTTCCCGGGCATTCCGGGGTTTATTCACTTCTATTTCCTTAATTATTTTCCCATCCCTGAAAGTAATGTTGCGTTTTGTGAAAGCAGCAATATCCGATTCATGGGTAACGATTACGACTGTAATGCCCCGTCTATTCAATTCCTGGAAGACCTCCATCACTTCCAGGCTTGTTCGTGTATCGAGGTTTCCGGTTGGTTCATCGGCAAGAATGACCACCGGGTTATTGACCAGCGACCGGGCAATGGCTACCCGTTGCTGTTCGCCTCCTGAAAGTTGGTTTGGCATGTGGTGCGCCCGGGTTTCCAGTCCCACCGATTCCAGCGCCTGAATGGCACGGGAACGCATCTCCCGGGAGGTGATTTTACGGTTGTACATCAGGGGAAGTTCCACATTTTCCAGAGCAGATGTTCTTGAAAGCAGGTTGAATGACTGAAAAACAAAACCTATCTTCAGGTTGCGGAGGTTGGCCAACTGATCTTTTGAAAGAGCGCCAACATCAACGCCATCGAGCATGTATTTTCCCCGGGTTGGAACATCGAGACATCCCAGGATATTCATAAAGGTTGACTTTCCCGAACCACTCTTTCCCATGATGGCGACAAAATCGCCCTGCTGAATACTGATGTTGACACCCCGGAGGGCATGAACATCCACATCGCCCATGGAATAAACCTTAACAAGGTTGTTTGCTGAAATGATTGCCTGACCCATATCAACGTCCTCCCCTGCTACCGCTGGGCGGTCTGGTTGGAGCAAAAGGACTTTGCTGCTGTTGTTGTTGACTGCTTTGACTCCCTTGGGCATTGGTCATCCCAATTACAATTTCATCTCCCTCTTTCAGGTTTCTGCCCCTGACTTCGGTATAGGTCCCATCGGATAAACCCTGACGGACCCTTACGGGCCTGAGGGTTCCCTCTGATTTTACCCAAAGCGTTCCGGTTTTTATTTTATCCATCGGATTATTCCCTGCCGGGATCCCACTTCCCATGCTTTGCGCACTCCGTCCTGATGTTCCTGTTTCAGCGTTAAATCCCTGTCTGCGGGATGTTCCCGGTCGACTACTGTCGGAGGGGGCTTTCCGTTGCCGTTGTTTAAGTGAATCCGGTAAATTTTTCATCATCTCTTCGATATATATCTGAGGTGGTGAAAATCGTAAGGCAGTAGCAGGAACTTTCAGGATATCTTTTACTTCCGACACCAAAACCGTGATGTTGGCTGTCATCCCGGGCAATAATTTCAGTTCTTCGTTGGGAACATCAATAATGACCGTATAATTTACAACATTTTGGGTCACTACCGGTTGTAACCGGACTTGACGTACCATACCGGAGAATGTCAACTCAGGATAAGCATCAACGGTAAATTTGACCTCCTGCCCCACTTTGATTTGTCCGATATCGCCCTCATCAATATTTGCCTCCACCTGCATCTTGGTCAAATCATTTGCAATGGTAAACATGGTCGGGGTGCTGAAACTGGCGGCAACTGTTTGTCCGACATCCACGGCCCTGGAAACGACAACACCGGAAATGGGGGCTATAATTGTTGCATATTTCAGGTTGATCTTAGCCCTGTTCACGGCAGATTGGGCTGAAACGGCATTGGCAACCGCTGTTTCGTACGTACTTAAGTCAAGGTCGTAATCGGCCTGTGCCATAACTTTTTGATCAAATAATACTTTGGTCCGGTCGTAATCGCGCTTCGACTGGTTCACCTGAATCTCGGCCCGCTTCAGAGAGGCCCGGGCATCATCGACAGCCTGGGCAAGATAGGTGGTGTCGAGTAAAGCGATGATCTGTCCCTCCCTGACAACCGAATTAAAATCAACATAAATATTTTTAATAATTCCCGAAACCTGGGTCCCGACCTGAACCGTTGTTACGGCCTGCAATGTTCCACTGGCCCTCACGGTAACCTGAATATCCCCTTTTTCAAGTTTGGCTGTCCGCCATTCATAGGTTGTACTTTTCTTTTTTCCAAATACCATCCAGGCAGCAACTGCCGCGACCACGATCACAACACCCGCGATGATCCAATATTTTTTTTTCATATTCCTGTTTTTACAATTCTTATTTGGTAATTGTTACATTTCAAGGTTAAAATTGAATTGCTTTCCCCTGATAAAAGTCAAGGATCTTACTTTTAAAAATAAAATCATATTTTGCCTGTATCAGGTTCGATTGTGATTGGATATAATTGTTTTTCTGTATCAGAAAATCAGTGGCATTCATCACCCCGACATCAAATTTTTTCTCCGAATTGTTATAAACCGCTTCCACGGCCGACAGCTGTTCTTTTGTTGCATCATACTTTTTCATGGCTGCCCTCAGGTCGGTATAGGTTTGTTCAACGTTTTTACGCAATATGTTTTTTGTATTTTGCTCATTGAGTTGTGCTGTCATTAAATTTATTTTTGCCCGGTCGGTGTTGCTTTTAATCTGACGGTTGTTGTAAATGGGGATCGACAGGCCAAGGTTAAAGGACTGGCCTATGTTATCCCATATCTGGGAAAAAAAAGGATATCCTTCGGGGTTTACTACGCTTCCCTGAGTCCGGCTGGAGGCGAAATTACTGTTCAGGCTGCCACCCAGTGTAAGCTTTGGCCAACGGGCCCCCTCTGATATTTTCATGGCCATCAGGGCTGCATTGGTTTTTAGTCCGGCGCTTGAAATCTGAGGCAATACTTCGAGCGATTTCTGATAGATCGCTTCATTGGTTTGAAGTTGGACCATCACAGGTTCAACCATGACAGGCACCTCAACATCAAAATAATCGGTAATGGGGATCTCCATCAGTTGCATCAGTGTAACTTTGGCCAAATCAAGCTGGTTTTGGGCTGTTATGATGGAAAGGTTATCGGTTGCCTGTTGTGATTTGATTTGAAGCAGATCGCTTTCGGGCGCTTTTCCTGCCCCGACCAGTTTTTCTGTCCGGTCAACCTGTGCCGCTGTGGAGGCTGCCTGATTTTTTGCAACCTCCAATATTTCGTAGGAGAAAAGAACCTGTAAATAACCGGTTGTGACATTCAGGGTTACATCGTTTTTCACTTTTTCGATATCGAACTGACCGGCTTCAACATTGATCCGGTTTTGCCGGATGGTATTGGCATTCTGAAGGCCATTGAAAAGGTTCAGGCTGCTGTTGATCCCGATATTGGTTGAGTGATAGGCCTGTGTTACAAAGGTATTTGTGGTCGGGTCCACATTCTTGCCAAAATTTAATCCTTCGCTTGCACTGGCGCTTAAACTGGGGATCCTGTTTGCTTTTGTTTGTTCGAGGCTGACCTTGTTAAGTTCGTTTGAAAGCCGGCTCTGGTTCACACTTATATTGCGCTGTAGGGCCGTATCAAGGCATTGCCGGAAAGTCCACCGTTTTTCCTGGCCAGTGGCGCTTGAAGCAATCAGCGGCACAAAGATCATCAGAAAAAGAAACTGCTTCATTTTAATCGGTTGGTTTTTCATAGTTTATAATCTTGAAAATATGCTCACGGTATTGTTCACTGATCGGAATTTGTTTTTTCCCAATGGTGAGCATCTGTTTCTGAATAGATTCGATTTTATTGAAGGCGATGATAAAGGAACGATGTACCCGGATAAATTCACCGGGGGGAAGTTTTTCTTCCATTGTCTTCATGCTCATCTGAGTAATTACAGTTTTATCGCCAGCGACAATTTTCACATAATCTTTCAATCCTTCCACGTAGAGGATTTCGTTAAAAAATATTTTGACAAGTTTATAATCGGCCCTGACAAACAGACAGGGTGGCCCTGGCAGCGCCTCTTTTCTGTGTTCATGGGTCCTTGTCGGGTTACGCAGATTCATATATTCCTGAACTTTGTTAACCGCTTTCATAAATCTGTCAAAGGAATAGGGTTTTAAAAGGTAATCAATCACATCGAGGTCGAACCCTTCTTTCGCATAGTTGGAAAAGGCTGTTGTAAGCACGACCAATGGCCGGTGCCGCAAACTTTTCAGCAACTGGATCCCGGTAATATCCGGCATCTGAATGTCGAGAAATATCAGGTCAATGTGCCGGGTTTGCATTATTTCCAAGGCTTCCATAGCGCTTCTGCATGCTTTGACCAGTTCCAGAAAGGGAACTTTGCTAATGTTGTCCTCAATCAGGTCGAGGGCCAGCATTTCATCATCGATGGCTAAACAGCGGATCATTTTTAATAGGTTATGGTCAATTCAACCCGGTAGCGGTTGTTTTCATCCCTGATGATCAGTTCATATTGGCCCGGATAAAGCAAATCAAGCCGGCGAACAACATTTTTCATCCCGATTCCCGAACCTTGCCCAACCAGCCCTTCTTTCTGCCTGACGAATGTATTTTCAACAATAAAAACCAGTTGATTCTTCAGGGCACGGATGGTTATCCCGATTTCCGTTTCATCCTGATAACTAACACCATGTTTGAATGCATTTTCCACAAATGGGATCAATAATAAAGGGGCAATTGAAAACTGTTCAGGGTTGCCTTCCACAGAGAAGACAACTTGTACTTTCCCAAAAACCCGAAGCCGTTGAAGTTCAATGTAATTTTGAAGGTATTCTACCTCTTTTGCCAGATCTACCCTTTCGTCCTGTGAGTCCTGAAGCATATACCGCATTATCTGGGCTAATTTTATGATTGCATTTTCGGTTTGGTCCGATTTTTTCCTGGCCAGGGAACAGATGTTGTTTAATGTATTGAACAGGAAATGAGGGTTGATCTGCGATTTGAGAAAAGCCAGTTCGGCCGTCAGTTTTTCCGCTTCCATCTCCTTTTTCTGCCGTTCATTCCTGAAATATTCCATGATGATGCGTACCGCGCTGCTTAATGCAAAAGCCAGGATTGCCGGATAGACCGGGAAAGTGGACGTACGCCATAAATTGAACGGATGACGATGCTGAATAAGATCGGCGGTAGCAAGTGTAAAAAGGATGTTGAGATTGCTGATCACGACCAGGCCAAGGAGCAGCATAAATATGTAAAGCCCTATTTTCTTTTTCAACAGGAATTTGGGCACCAGGTAGCAATAATTATAGTAGAAATAGAGCAGCGTTAAAAATTGCATAAACCAACCCATAATCATAAAACGCTCCCTTCCTGAGGCTGATTCGATAAACAGCAGGGGGATCATGAAAAAAGCGAGCCATACCATGATATGGATCCAGAGAACGGAGGGTTTTATCTGTATTCCGGGATGGCTTCCCATCTTGTTTTTTTTGCGAAAGTATCTAAAAACACCCGATGTTTTTGATAAATTAGACAGGTTGGTTATATTTGACGATTTTAAAGTTTTTTTCGCCGATGATAAAAATATTATCAATGGATTAATAGTTATATTTGTTTGCCATGCTCAACCAGAAACTACAACAGCGGTTAATCCAGAAACTCTCCCCACAACAGGTATTGGTTATGCGGTTATTGCAGGAGCCTTTGCTGTCGCTTGAACAACGAATCAAACAAGAAATTGAAGAAAATCCGGCCCTGGAAGAAACCGCTCTGGAAGATGAGGAGCAGGAACTTGAGGATGAAGCCACGCTGGACTCCATTGATTCTGAAGAAGATGAGTTTTTTGAACCTGAACCTTCAGCATCTCCTGAAGATGAATTTACCTTTGAGGATTACATGGATGAAGATGAAATCCCATCGTACCGTCTGGTTGCCAATAACCGGAGCCCGGATGAAGAAACCCGTGAAATTCCGATTGTTTCCGGAATCAGTTTTCAGGATTTCCTGATCGCCCAGATTGGCATGCACAAGTTTACCGACAAGCAATACATCATCGCCACTACCATTATCGGCAATCTTGATGAGTCGGGTTACCTGCGGCGTGAAATTCCGGCCCTTTCAGACGACCTTGCTTTTAACCAGAATTTGGAAGCCACCCCCGATGAAATTCTTGAAGTGCTGGGTGTGGTGCAGACTTTTGACCCTCCGGGAATTGCAGCCAGAAATCTGCAGGAATGCCTTTTAATACAACTCGAAAACAAGACAGACCGGAGCTATGCCACCGATCTTGCTGCCATCATCATCAAATATTATTTTGAGGAATTCAGTAAAAAGCATTATGATAAAATTATTCAAAAAGGGAATATCACGGACGAGGAGCTGAAAGATGCAATTGAAGAAATTCAACGGCTGAACCCCAAGCCCGGGGTAGCCATTTCAGAAAGTTCACGCGACAGCCAGTATATTATTCCCGATTTCCTGATCACCAATATCGATAACCATCTCGAGTTGACCTTAAACAGCCGGAACACCCCCGAACTAACCCTCAACCGCGAGTACATCAACATGCTGCATGAATATGGAGGGGCAAGGCACAAACCCGGCGAAAAAGCGGCAATCACCTTCATCCGTCAAAAACTTGAAGCAGCCCGTGGGTTTATTGAAGCTGTTAAACAACGTCAGGAAACACTTTATACAACCATGAACGCCATCATGGAGTATCAGCGTGAATATTTTCTTTCGGGTGATGACACCAAACTGAGGCCCATGATTTTGAAAGATATTGCCACTGTGGTTAATCTGGATATTTCAACAATTTCCCGCGTGGCCAACAGCAAATATGTTCAAACCCCCTTTGGTACCCTGTTGCTGAAAAGCTTTTTCAGCGAATCGATGCTCAATACCGATGGGGAAGAAATTTCAACCCGGGAAATTAAAAAAATCCTTACAGATACCATCGAAGCGGAAGATAAAACAAAACCCCTCACCGACGACGAACTGATGGACCTTTTAAAATCCAAAGGGTACAACATTGCCCGACGCACCATTGCAAAATACCGGAAACAGCTGAATATACCTGTTGCCCGCCTTAGAAAAGAACTTTGATCCCATCCACCTCAATGGAAAACCAATTGGCCAGGGGCCTGTCATTTCTCTTTCACCCTCTGTTAGTCCCATGTTACTGCCTGCTGCTATTATTGAATACGGAGAGCATTGTACCGATGGATGTCCCGGTTGCTTATCAACTGACCTTGTTGGGGATTGTTTTTCTGATAACATTCCTCTTCCCGCTTTTTCTTACGTACCTCTTGTTCAGGCTACAGATGATCTCCTCCTTTTTTCTTCCGGGAAAAGAAGAACGGACCTACCTTATTGCAGCGGTAGCGGTTTTTTATTACGTAACCTATTATCTGCTGAAAGGAATCCCGATTGCAGCCATCTTTGGTTATTATATGCTAGGAGCTACCATAATGGCCATTCTGGCCATGATCATTAATTTTTATTTCAAGATAAGCCTCCATATGATTGGGTTGGGGAGCCTTACCGGATTGTTTTCAGGTCTTTCCTTCAAGTACGGGATCAATTTTTACGGAATCATACTAACCGTAATTATTTTAGCAGGAATAACCGGTTTTGCAAGGCTGAAGTTATTGGCACACACCCCTGCCGAGATTTACTCCGGCTTTTTATTGGGAATTGCCATCCTGACACTGCTCATCATGGCAGGGTAATTAAAAAGGCATTAAAAGAAAACCAACCGTAATGGGGTACATGTCGGGGCCTTTTCCTTTGGTAAAAACAGATGACAAGGAGTAAGCGGCATTTACATGGATCCATTTGTAGCCAATTCTTAAGGTAGGCCCATAAGTGAACTTTTCAATATTTTTTATATCCTTGAAGGAGGCTTTGAGGGTATTGTTTGTCTCAAAAAGGTAATCATCGCCAACCCATTTTGAATGGCCATAAATCATGTATCCAACTTTAAACCCGATGCCCAGAGCAAATTTGCTTTTTGTTTTAAAACGGAATTCCAAAGGAATTTCCAGATAGGGTAAGGTCAGTTTGCTCCGTTTGTATCCGAGGGTATCAGGGATCCGTTTAAATTGCAGGGAGTCGTTGCTCCCTTCGAACATATAATTCCAATAGAGATTATGGACACTGATTCCCAAACCGATCGCAAATCCGAAATTACTTTTGCCAAAGGGGACATTGTAGGTCGCAAAAATGTTCACTCCCTGGTTAATGGTCCGGGTTTTCATACCATCCGGGGTATTCATCCAGATATCGGAAAACAATCCGAATCCCACGCTGATGCGTTTTTTAGTCGCTTCTTTAACGACCTGTGCCTGATTCAATAGCGGTACGAAAAATATCAGGACAGCAATGATTACAAAGATTTTCACCATGTGGTGATTGATTCGGTTCATAAGGAGTGATTTTATTAACACAAAAATATCGATTTGTACTGTAATTAACGAGAAGGATAAAAAAAAATTGGATTATACCCATAATTTTTCCGGGTAGATGCCCGCGGCCACAAGCCCATGCATTTTTTTCACAACCAGTTCCCGGTCTTCTTTGTAGGTCATTCCAAACCATTGACCTGTGCTTTCAAGTACCTTTACTGTTGCAGTACCATTTTGGACCAGCTCATTCACCATGGCAGGGATGTAAAATTCCGCCTTTGGTTTCTCCGCGTTTTCGTGGATAAATCTGGTGAACCCCAGGCGCAGATGGTGAAAAAACGAAGGGGTAAAACCCCAGAAATTCATTGAAACGATCGTATCGGGGGATATCATTTTTATCAATCCCGATTCGGTTTGAAATCCGATTTCATTTCCACGCCGTTCAATATGGGTACGTTCCTCAACATGGGTCAGACAACCCTTCGGGTTGGTCATGCAAACCCCGCGTGATACGGCCCCAAATTCAGATAAAGTATTGGCTAACGGATACCCCACCATACAGTAATCGTTGATCCTGGATGGCTCCCAATGACGGTAATGGGAGGCCAGGGTTTCGAAAGCCCCCCGGCCATAAAAATCATCGGCATTGATAACGGCAAAAGGTCCTTTGATTTTTTTTTCGGCCATCATCACTGCATGCCCGGTACCCCAGGGCTTTTGCCGGTTGTCGGGCACCGTTATCCCTTCGGGGACCATCCATGTTTCCTGAAACACGTAATCAACAGCAATTTTATCTTTCAGTTTTTCAACAAAGGTTTCTTTGAAATCGGCTTCGATGCTCTCTTTGATGATAAAAATAACGTTGCCAAACCCGGCACGCATGGCATCATATATTGAATAATCGATAATGGTCTCGCCCGATGGGCCGATGGGGTCAAGTTGTTTTAACCCTCCATACCGGCTGCCGATTCCAGCGGCCAGAATAAGCAATGTAGGTTGTACCATAAGGTTTCTATTTCCAGGATTTTAATTTATGTCCCCAAAGGGCAAAATAAATAATGAAAAGGTAACTGGGAATTCCTATCCAATAAGCCTGTTGTGATGACCACACATCGGAGAGATAACCCCAAACCAAAGGGAGAATTGCGCCCCCCGCGATGGCCATGATCAACAAAGCCGATCCTGTTTTAATAAACCGGCCAAGACCATGGATGGCCAGCGGCCATATGGCAGGCCATACCAGTGCGTTTGCCAACCCGAGCAAACCAACAAACAGGCAGGTAACCGGAAGGAGAATTTCAACGCGGGCCATGGTCATCAAATCGATAAAAGGGATGGTCATCCAAACATCGACCGGGAAAAAAGCAATGAACCCCGTAAATATAATTCCCAGGATCCCACACCAGGCCAGCGCTGCTTTTTGTGATATTACCCGCGGAATCATTACAATTCCAAGGATATAACCCATCACCATTGCAACCAGGACAATGGAAGTGAAATTTTTAGCCGACTCTAATGGGACACCTATTGAAAGTCCGTAACGGATAATGGTATCGCCGGCAATCACCTCAATCCCTACATAAAAGAAAAGGGTAATCACCCCAAGGATCAAATGCGGAAATTGAAAAATAGAGGTTTTTGCTGTCGGGTTTTCACTGACTGTTTCCGTCTCTTGCTCGGTTTCAATCTCTGGTAAGGGGGCTTTACGGATAAACAATCCCAGGATAAACAAAACAAAAGTCATGACAAGGTAAGGTCCGATTACCCGCCTGGCTAAGGCATCGAGGGCGGCAGAGCGATCGCCGGGATCCATTGCTTTCAAACCCTGCACAAATAAATCCCCGTCGTTCAGAATAAAATAAGCCAATACCAGCGGGGCAACCGCACCGGCAAGTTTGTTGCAAATCCCCATTATGCTTATACGGCGGGCGGCCGTTTCCCTGGGCCCAATAATCGTAATATAAGGATTGGATGCAGTTTGCAGGATTGCCAGTCCCGTGCCAAGAATGAAAAGGCCAAATAAAAAAATGGAATAGGTACGCAGCAACGCCGCCGGAATGAATAAAAGCGTGCCCAGCGCCATGACCCAGAGCCCGGCCATCATCCCGTTCCTGAACCCGGTTTTTTTAAGTAACCAGGATGAGGGAAGTGCCATGAGGGTATAGGAAATATAAAAAGCAAAAGCAACAAACAAAGCCTGAAAATCTGATAATTCACAAGCAATTTTGAGATATGGTATCAATATCCCGTTAAGCCAGGTAACAAAACCAAAGATGAAAAAAAACACCCCTATAATCGTGATGGACAGGATATAATTACTCCTCGTTCCTTGTTCACCGGAAAAACCGATCGATTGATTCATGCTTCCATATTTTTACCCTGTAATTAAGGAAATTATCCGGACAAAAATAACGGTTTTTTCATCGTGATAATTTATTTTATAATACATTTGTAAAGAAGACCCATCCGGGGAAAGTTTAAATCGATAATTTCAGTTTTTTAACATTACTTTCGAATGGAACAATTACAGGAAAAATTCAATATTCTTATCGTTGATGACCGAAAAGAAAATTTAATCGCATTAGAAAGTATTATCAGTAGTGAAGAACTTAATATTATTAAAGCCATCTCCGGTAATGAAGCCCTTGCAGCGATGCTGGAAAATGATATTTCGCTGGTTCTGCTTGATGTCAATATGCCGGGAATGGATGGTTTTGAAACTGCCGAATTGATGCGCGGAAGCGAACGGACCAAGAGTATTCCCATTATTTTTATTACGGCTACTTATCGTCAGCCCAAACAGATTTTCAGGGGCTATGAAACCGGCGCTGTCGATTATCTGTATAAACCCCTGGACCGGAAAATCCTTCAGAATAAAATCAGGGCATATATTGACTTTTTTAAACAAAAGCATGCCCTGTAGATGACCACCAAACAACTGCAGAAAACCATTGAAGAGCTAGATAAAGCCAAGCGTGTAGCCGAAGAAGCAACCATTGCCAAAAGTTCCTTTCTGGCCAGCATGAGCCATGAGATCCGCACTCCTTTGAACGGGATCATCGGGATGACCGACCTTATCCTGATGGACCTGGAAATCCCGGAACAATACTACGATCACCTGACCGATATCAAACAAAGCAGCGAATCGCTCCTGGAGATCATCAATGAGATTCTTGACATTTCCAAAATTGAAGCCGATAAACTTGAAATTGAAAATATTGAATTAAGTCTGAGGGATATTTTTGCAAAGGTCATTCATCTGCTTACGGTGAAAACCTTTCAGAAAAAACTTGAATTTTTATGCCTTCACCGGGCCGACCTGCCCGACCTTATGATCGGGGACCCAACGCGGATCCGGCAAATATTGATCAACCTGTTGGGCAATGCCATAAAATTTACCGATAACGGATCCATATCCCTGTCCATTGAAACAAAACCGTTAAGCGACAACCGGGTTTTATTGGAATTCAACATCCTGGATACCGGAATCGGAATTTCTCCCAATAAAATTGAACATCTTTTTGAATCGTACCATCAAGCCGACCTTTCCACTTCACGTACCCACGGGGGGACCGGATTGGGGTTAACCATTTCAAAGCAATTGGTGGAAATGATGGGAGGTTCCATCGGGGTTCACAGTCAGGTTGGGAAAGGAAGCACTTTTTATTTTTCCATCCCAATGAGACTGGTCCCTGGTTCAGAACCCGACTGGAGGCTCTCTGTACCGGAAAAACTCCGGTCTCTCAGGGTACTCGTTATTGACACACAGCGGGATCATTCCCGTCAGCTTGAAGCTTTTTTCAGGGGCTGGGAAATAGAAACCGATCTGGCTTTTTCGATTGAAGAGGCATACCAGTATATCCGCGGTCCGGAAGGGAAAAAGTATGGGATCCTCTTTTTTGACCCGCAACTTCAGGATCAACAAGGACAACAGATAATTACACTGCTGAAAAAAGAGTATCCGGAATCCTTACCGGAATTGGTTTTACTCACTGCCGATAAATCCATTCATTCAATCCGTATGATGCAGGCTGCGGATATCCGGTTTTTCCTTTTCAAACCCGTGTTGCAAAAAGAATTAAAATTACTTATCCAACGGATTTTCCGCGTTGAATTTAATCTTCCTCCCTTACCATCCGGTGAATTGGAAATACCGGTTGAAATAAAACCCGGACACAAACTCCACATCTTATTGGTTGAAGATCAGTTGATCAATCAGAAAATCGTTGTTCAGCTTTTAACAAAAAAAGGGTGGGAGGTCACCTCTGCCGTCAACGGAATCCAGGCGCTGGAAAAATCGAATGAAACCGTGTTTGACTTGATTCTGATGGACGTTATGATGCCGGAAATGGATGGGTTTGAAGCCACCCGGCAGATCCGGAAAAACAGGGATGGGAAAAACATGAACACACCAATTATCGCACTCACAGCCAATGCAATGAAAGGCGACCGTGAAAAATGCATTGAGGCTGGAATGAACGATTATATCTCCAAACCGATACACCCCGAAGATGTATTCCGTGCCATCGAAAAACTGTGTTTTCCACAATAACCGGACACTTTATGATCAAGAATTTCTTTCTTTCCCTGAAGCACAGGATTATTGAATTCGATTACCGGACCCTGAAAAATATGGGAATCGGTAAAACATTATTGCTTTGGTTTTTGGCAATCTCCCTTGTTCCATTGGCAACCCTAAGCTATATCAACTTTTTCTACTATTATGAAGGGTTGAATGTTATGGCAAAAAAATCGTTGTTTACCACCGCTCAACTCAGAATGAATTACCTGGACAGCTATTTTCAGGAACTGTCTGATTATCTTGAAGATATAACCCGAGACCCGGAAACCCTGAAAAATCTTGAACGGATACAACAAGATGTACAGAAAGCCGAAAACGAACCTCATCCTACCCAGGCCAAAAAAGACAAGCAACATATCTTCCGGGAATTATTGCTCACTATTGAAAAGGCCTATATG
>DYSO01000006.1 GCA_020718225.1 Draconibacterium orientale
CAATAAACCTCTGATTTACTGAAAGTTTGAGGATTTCTTACAGACACTATTTAAGAAATATTCTTAAATTTGCTGCTGGTATCTTAAATGGGGTTCCGCGTTGTTTGTTGTAAAACAGGTTTTTATACCTGTTATATTGATACAATTAAAATTTTGTTTTTTAACTTTTTATCCTTACGAAAAGGCATGGATCATATTAAAAAATACATTGATGAGAACCGCGACAGGTTTGTTCAGGAGTTATTCGGGTTAATAAGAATTCCTTCAATCAGTTCTGAGGCTGATCATAAGGAAGATATGGTCCGTGCTGCCGAGTATTGGCGAAAAAGTTTACGGGAAGCCGGCTGCGATCACGTTGAAATTTTTCCGACAGAAGGAAACCCGATTGTTTATGGTGAAAAAATCATCGATCCTGCCCTGCCTACCATTCTTGTTTATGGACATTATGACGTTATGCCGGTGGATCCCCTTGAGTTATGGGAAAGTGGGCCTTTCAGGCCGGAAGTTCGCGATGGTAAGATTTTTGCCCGTGGCGCTGACGATGACAAAGGGCAGGCATTTATGCATGCAAAGGCATTTGAATTGATGATGCGTACCGATTCCCTGCCATGCAACGCAAAATTTATGATTGAAGGGGAAGAGGAGGTTGGTTCAATGAATATCGGCGCTTTTTGCCTCGAAAACAAGGAACGGCTCAAAGCCGATATCATTCTGGTATCCGATACAAGTATGATCGGGCTTGATTGCCCTTCAATCACTGTCGGGTTGAGGGGTTTGGCCTATATGCAGGTTGAGGTAACCGGCCCTGACCATGATTTGCATTCCGGGATTTTCGGAGGTGCTGTCGCCAATCCGGCCAATGTGCTGACAAAACTGGTTGCCGCCCTGACCGATTCCGAAGGTAAAATTACCATCCCCGGTTTTTATGATGATGCCCTTATCATCAGTAAGGAAGAACGCGATGAAATGGCCAAAGCCCCATTTGATGAAACATCCTATAAGGAGCGTATCGATGTGGCTGCCCTTTTTGGTGAAGCCGGATATTCTACAAAAGAACGTACCGGAATCCGTCCCACACTGGATGTGAATGGAATCTGGAGCGGATATATTGGCGAAGGAACAAAAACCATCCTTCCTTCAAAAGCGTATGCTAAAATATCCATGCGACTGGTCCCCAACCAGGATTACCGGAAAATCAGTGAACTGTTTGAAAACCATTTTAAAAGCATGGCGCCGGATTATGTTAAAGTGAAGGTTGAATCGCTTCATGGGGGACAAGCTTACGTCTCTCCCATCGATACAATTGGTTATCAGGCTGCCAGTAAAGCAATCGAAACGGTTCTCGGTAAAAAACCGATTCCGGTAAGAAGTGGAGGAAGCATACCCATCATCCCTCAATTCGAAGAAATATTAGGTATAAAGACCATCCTTCTTGGGTTTGGGCTCGAAGGAGATGCCATACATTCTCCGAATGAAAATTATCCCCTGGAAAATTTTTTAAAAGGAATTGAAACCATTCCTTACTTTTACGCCTACTTTACCGATATGTGGAAAAGTAAATAAGAAATGCCAGTCTCAGAAAGCGGAACGAAGAATATTGGATACTGAATCCGGCACCCGGCACCCGAAGCGAAATACATGCAATTGGATATTTCTGGTTGCCTGTATTTGGATTTTTTTTATTTCAGGCTGCAGAAAAGTTGATGAAAAATACAATTTGCCGCCCCCACATGTTGTAACAGATATTGATGGCAATATCTATCATACCATTACTGTCGGAGATCAGTTCTGGCTGGCCGAAAACCTTCGTACCACTCATTACCGCAACGGAGACCCGCTTCCAAATGTTACCGGTCCTGACGACTGGGCAATCCTGAAAACCGGAGCTTACTGCGCCTATTTAAACCTTCCCGAAAATGCTGCTGTTTACGGATACCTGTATAATGGTCATGCGATCCATGATAACCGGAATATCTGTCCAGCCGGCTGGCATGTTCCGTCAGGAGCGGAATGGGAAACACTAATCCGGTTTCTTGGCGGTGAATTGGTGGCTGGGGGAAAATTAAAAGAAGCCGGGTTGGGCCATTGGGAAAATCCGAATACCGGAGCGGACAACTGCATCGGGTTCACAGCGCTGCCTGTAGGATATCGGAATGAAAGCGGTGTGTTTGGGAACCAGTATATCAGCGCCATCTTCTGGTCATCGTCCGGTTATAACGATGATCATCAATGGTATAGATATATGTATTATAATTACGAAGGGATATACCGCGATTTTTTTCACAATAAGCAGCATGGCTTCTCTGTCCGGTGCATCTACGATTATGTGAAAGGAACCCCTGGAAAAGAATGAATGGCTCGTTTAATGCTGTTGTTTATTAAAATTTTCCAGGGCTGTGTCTAAAAATTCCACAAAAGAATCTACATTAAGGTCATAGGCACGGGGTTTGGTCAGCAGGTTCCCGGAGGTATCGACCAATACATAATAGGGTTGTGAATTTACATGAAAACGGGTTATCTGTAAATCGGCAAATTGTTTCCCGATCGTTTTTTTAACTTTTTTATCATATGTTGAAGTAAACCATTCCTTTTCGGGAAGTTCAGTTTTATCATCAACATATAAAGCGGCGACGATAAAATTATCGCGGAGGCGTTTAAGTACTTTAGGATCGGACCACACATTGGCTTCCATTTCACGGCAGTTTACACAGCCATGGCCGGTAAAATCGATAAAAATGGGTTTGTTTTGCTTCTTTGCGCAGGCAAGGGCCTGGCTGTAATCGAAATAACCAGGCAGCCCGTGTGGCAAACGCAAAAAGTCAGCATGTTTTGGTTTGTCACAAAGGGAAGTATTTCCTGGCGATGTTTCATCACCCGTTGCAACGGAAGCGACTTCCTGTTTAATAATTGTGTTTAGATCAAAATCCTGATATGTTTCCGGGGGAAGATATCCTGATAAAGCTTTTAAAGGAGCTCCCCACATCCCGGGGATCATGTAAACCACGAATGAAAAAACCACGATGGCCATGAGAATACGGGGTACGCTTATAAATGGCAATTCGGTGTCGTGATGAAACTTTATTTTACCAATCAGGTACATACCCATGAGGAAGAAAATTACAATCCAGAAGGCAAGATAAACTTCCCGGTCGAGGATATGCCAGTGGTACGTTTGGTCGGCAATACTGAGAAATTTCAAGCCTAAGGCCAGTTCCAGAAATCCAAGTAATACTTTTACTGAATTCAGCCAGCCTCCCGATTTCGGGATCCCGGCAAGCCAGGATGGGAAAAATGCAAATAGGGCAAAAGGCAGGGCAAATGCCAACGAAAAACCAAGCATCCCAATGATGGGCATGAGAATATGACCACTGGCCGCTTTCACCAGGAGCGCTCCGACGATCGGGCCGGTGCATGAAAAGGAGACAAGTACCAGGGTGAAAGCCATGAAAAATGCGCCGGAATATCCTCCTTTATCTGCCTGTTTATCCGCTTTATTAACAATCCAGCTTGGAAGTGTTATTTCGAACATGCCCAGAAAAGATGCCGCGAAAACCATGAAAATCAGAAAGAAAAATACATTTGGGATCCAATGGGTACTGAGAAAATTGGCAAAATTGGCGCCCAGGGTAACCGCAACCAATGTTCCGATAACTGTGTAAATGACGATGATTGATAGCCCGTAAACAATAGCTTCCAGTCGTGCTTTTCGTTTATTATGGGTGTCGTGCATAAAAAAGGTTACGGTCATCGGGATCATCGGAAAAACACAGGGGGTAACAATGGCTGCAAGGCCCGCCATGAAAGAGATCAGGAAAAACCAAAGGAGCGATTCCTCTCCTGCCAGATCAGCATCGGTTTCGCTCAACGATGATTGCTGAAGGGATTTCGAACCGGAGTCTGCTTTTAATACGGAGAGATTGGAAATATGCGGCGTGTCAACCGATGTAACTACTGAAGTGACGAGTTGAACATTTGCATTGTTTCCCGAAGTTGTTGATGCTGTTGGAGAGGCGCCCGGGTTTCCTTTAATTTTAAACTCAAAATCAACATCGGTGGGTGGTAAACATTGTTTATCGTCGCAGCACATGAAATTGATGGTGCCTTTCAGAATGAAATCGTGCCGGTCTAAGATTTTAATTTTTTGTTTAAATGTAACTTTATCTGCAAAAAATTTCAGTACCATCCCGAAGTTGGGGTCGTTTTCGATGATGGGTTTTGGTTCCATTACCTTTCCGTCAAGTTCAAAACCGGGATTTTTTACGAAATTAAAGGTGGTGGGAATCGGCCCTCCCTGAGGAATATCCTGTGAATATACATGCCAATCTGCATCGGCTTTTGCAGTAAAAAGCAAGGTGGCCTGATCCGGGGAGGTTTGTTCAACATTGAATGTCCATTTAACCGGATCCAGAATTTGGGAGAATGAGAAATAGGGGAAAAATATAAATGTCAGGAGACAGATTAAAAATTTCTTCATAGGTTTTTTATATTTTTTGATATTGGGAAGAAGGGTACAAAATTAGGCAAATTTTGTGAGTTCGATCTGTAGCATTCTCTTTGTTCTTTTGGTTATCCTGAAACGATGGTCAATCCGGTGACCGATAATCCAAAGGATATGTTTATCGGAAGTCAGAAGCCAGCAATTTTCCTTTTCAGGGAGGGAAAATTTATTGTCAATAAAAAAATCGCTGAGTTTTTTCTTTTTAGTCATTCCCAGCGGATAAAATGCATCTCCGGGGCGCCATCTTCTGATCGTCAATGGGAACGTGAATCTGGTAACATCCAGGCATGCGATGTCGGGGGATGCAGGAATATCAAAATCTTCATCCATATCACGGAGGGTCAGCTTTAAACGTATGGGTTGGTTCAGAATGGTCTCTTCTTGTTTAATTGTATATTCACTGAGTCTCTTTCCGGGTTGGTTTTTTATTGTATCCTCTTCCGGATCAGGGCCGGGCCTTGGCGTTATGATCCACTCATCACGATTGGTAATCAGCCGTTTCGATTTGGAATAAAATACCCTGCCGCTTTCACCCGGAAAGGATTCCAGTAAATCGTGGATAACCTGTTCATTGAAGCCATACGGTGCGAGGAGTTCCCAGATTATGGGTTGAAGTGGGGTGAGTTTAAAGACATTTTTAAGGTTGATCCGGATTTCGTTTCCGGTCTCCCGGATTAGGGCCCGTTTTTTTTTGTCAACCTCTTTTTTCCAATATTTTTCTATGCTTCTGATTTGACCTATGGTAGCGGTTATCCCTTTTAAAAAATCGGGGTTCAGCAACTTCATGGCCGGGATTAAATCGATCCGGATTTTATTGCGTAAATATTTGGTTTTATTGTTTGTCCGGTCTTCGCGCCAGGCAATGGATTGGTTTAGGGCATAGGTTTCAATCTCATTGCGGCAGGCAAAAAGCATGGGCCGGATAATTTTATCCTTTTTCGGAAAAATCCCATGCAATCCGGAGATACCCGTTCCACGAATAAGATTAATAAAGAAGGTCTCAATCTGGTCGTCGAGGTGATGGGCAGTGGCAATAAAATCAAAATGGTTTTCTGACCGGATCGTTTCAAACCACTCATAACGCAGTTTCCGTGCGGCCATCTGAATGGAAATTCCCTCTTTTTTTGCCTCTTCCCGGGTATTGAATTTTTTTAAAAAGAAGGGTGCATTGAGACTTTCCGCAAAGTGTCGCACGAACTGTTCGTCAGCCTGGCTATCCTTGTTCCTGAGTTGGAAATTGCAATGCGCGATCCCGATATGCACGCCGGTTTTATGAAACAGGTGGGCCATTACCACTGAATCGATACCCCCGCTCACCGTTAACAGGATTTTTGAACCAGGCGGAAATAACGTATTATCGGATATAAACTGTTGAAAAGATCGTACCATGCTCTGGCTGTTTCAAAACAAAAGTACAGAAATTTATGTGGTTAATTTCTCCCTTTCATTATCTTTGACAGCCTGAAAGTGAATTTCCGATCTTGGGCATGTTATTGAAATTTGTGAAGTATTTATGAATTGGGAAACCTCTTATACAACGTGGATTTATTTAATTACAGCCGTTATCAGCCTGCAACTGGTTTTTACTGTTTATAAAATGCAGAAAATCAGGGGGCGTGTCCCGTTTTTATGGCTCATGTCCCTGGCTACTCTCTGGTCGTTCGTTCTGACTTTTGAATCGGTTTCAACAACCATTCCGGAAAAAATTTTCTGGTCCCGGCTGGAATATTTTTCAAATATGTTTATTCCGTTGATGTTCCTGAAATTCATAATGACCTACGATCTGGAAAACACCACCAGGATCCGGCGCTATTTTGGGTTGTTTTGGATTGTTCCTCTTCTTACGATATTGCTGGTTTTCACAAATGGCTTCCATTCCCTGATCTGGACCGGTTTTACATGGAGCCCGCAGGGCAATAACATCCTTGTTTACCATCATGGTTTTGCTTTTTTTATTGCAATGGGCTATTCACTCAGTTTAATCATTTTCGGAAATATTTTATTGATATCATTTGTCAGGAAACGGCCCCGTTATTTTCAATCGAAAGCATGGTATCTTCTCGTTGGGAGCCTGTTCCCATTGATTACCGGGATGATGTATACCTGCAATTTAGGTCCGGTTGAGGGGCTGGATATTTCCCCTATGGGAATTTTGGTTGCAGGGACCCTCTTTTTTTGGGGTATTGCCCGGGAGCAATTGTTTGATATTGTTCCGACCGGCCACCGGCTGATGATCGAAAAGATGACCGATGGGGCGATCGTACTGGATGCAAGGCAATTTATCATGGATATTAACCCGGTTGCCAGACAGGCGCTTAACATCAGAGAAATAATAAACGGCCGGAAGTTGGATATGGTTTTCCCTTCCCTGAGCCGGTTATTAACAGACAAATCCCATGAAAGTGAATTCCGTGATGAGCTCTGGGTTGAGGAGCCGGTATCCCGATGGTTTGAGGTGATGCATAACCCAATGAAAAACGATAATGATAAATATTTAGGCAGTCTGATCATCATGCATGATATCACCCATCGCAAACGGAATGAAATTCAGTTGACAAAACTGGCGGATGAGTTAACGGAAATGAATGCAATGAAAGATAAATTATATTCCATCATTGGTCATGACTTGCGCAGTCCGTTCAATTCCATTCTGGGATTTTCAGAATTGTTATCGGAATCTTATGATGATTTTTCCGATGGGGAACGCAAGCAGTTTGCTTATAACATCAACCTGGCTTCGAAAAGCGCTTTTAACCTGCTCGAGAATCTTCTGGAATGGTCAAGGATTCAATTGGGGCGAACCCCTTTTTCGCCGGAGGAACTGGACCTTAATTTACTGGTCAGCGAAACGTTTCATGTATTAAAGTTAGCTGCTCAAACGAAAGGAATCGCTTTGATCAATAAAACGCACCCGGGACAAAAAATCACTGCCGATAAAAACATGTTAAATTCCATTCTGAGAAACCTTTTGTCGAACGGTATTAAATTTACAACGCCAGGTGGCCATGTAATGGTTTCAACATCTGTCACAGATCAGGAAGTTGAACTGTTGGTTACCGATAACGGGATCGGGATACCCGCCCTGATGATAAAAAAGATGTTTCGTATCGATAACCTGATTTCTACTCCCGGGACAGCCAATGAAAAAGGGACCGGGTTGGGACTGATTTTATGTAAAGAGTTTGTCGAAAAACACGGGGGAACGGTTCAGGTAAAAAGTGAACCGGGCGAAGGGACTACGTTCCTGCTTA
Organism: Draconibacterium orientale; assembly: GCA_020718225.1. GTDB lineage: Bacteria > Bacteroidota > Bacteroidia > Bacteroidales > FEN-979 > CAIVAT01. The sequence goes on from DYSO01000006.1 coordinate 7,750, forward strand.
AATTTCCCAGGTATCTCCCGAATTAAGAAGGTCGTCCATATTACGGATCTTTGAGGTCTCCTTGGCATATTTGATTTGTCCTTCCACAAGATCATCATAGGTTGGGAACATAGCCGAACGGATGACGCCAAAAACCATTGGGAATTGAGGTGGGGCAAGTTTGGCAAGCATCAGGTGGATGCCTGGGTCCTGGTTGAATTGATCGTGAATAAGGATATCGTCGATGGTTATCCCTTTTTTTCCAATCTCAACGACTTCAAGCCGGGTATCGCGCAGCATAATCCCTTTTTCATGATTCTTTCCAAAGACCATGGGTTCGCCATTTTTAACGACAAGCATGGTTTCCTCTTTGTTTTCTTTTCCAATCACGTCACCATGTGCTTTATCAGCGAAGATGATGCAGTTTTGCATGATCTCAATGACAGAGGTCCCGTCGTGACGGGCAGCTTCAAACATTGCTTCCGTCATAAGGTTGATATTGTTGTCGGGAACGCGGGCAAAAAAGGTCCCTTGAGCGCCCATAACAAGTTCGCCAACGGTAAAAGGGTGTTCAATGGTTCCCTGTGGGGAGGTTTTGGTTATCTTTCCCATTGGTGTCGTAGGCGAATACTGTCCCTTCGTCAACCCATAAATCTGGTTATTGAAAAGCAAAATATTGATATCGACATTACGACGGATGACATGGATAAAGTGATTTCCTCCAATGGCCAGGGAGTCGCCATCGCCGGTGGCCATCCAAACGCTCAGGCGTGGATTGGCAATTTTTACGCCGGTTGATATGGCAGCGGCACGTCCATGGATACCATGAATACCATAAGTATTTACATAATATGGGAAACGCGATGAACAGCCGATGCCGGAAACCATACAAAAATTTTCTTTCCGGTACCCGATTTTCGGGAAAACCCGTTCCACGGCTGCCAGGATTGCATGAGCGCCGCATCCGGGGCACCATTTAACCATCTGGTCGCTTTCAAAATCTGCTTTGGTAAGTTGAATGTTTGAACGTTCAACGGTCATATTTACGAAGTCCATCTTATTTCTCCTCTAAAAGTTGGTTAAACTTTTCTATTAATTCGCTGATCATGAATGGTAATCCCTGTACTTTATTGAACTGACAGAAGTTCGGCATGGGGAACTTCATACGGAGAAAGTTGACAAATTGCCCGCTGTTAAGTTCACAAACCACAATTTTTTTAAACCCTTTTAATACTTTTTCAGTATTTTTCGGGAGTGGCATAATGTGGTGGAAGTGGGCATGACTGATTGGTTTTCCTTCGTTTTGAAGTTGATTTACTGCTGAATGTACAGCGCCGTAAGTTCCTCCCCAGCTAACAACGAGCAATTCCCCTTGGGGATGGCCGTCAATGGGTTGTTCCGGGATAAAATCAGCTACTTTCTCTACTTTTCCGGCGCGAAAATTAACCATTTTTTGATGGTTTAAGGGATCGGTTGAAACAGATCCTGTGATATCCGCTTTTTCCAGTCCACCCAATCGGTGGCGTAGCCCTTCCGTTCCAGGCAGGGCCCATTGGCGGACCAGGGTTTCCGGGTTGCGTTTGTACGGGCGATAATCGGGGTCGTTTGGTTTTGCAATGGGAGGGTTGATGGATGGCATATCTGCCATTTTCGGGATTTTAAAGAGGGTCGATCCAAATCCCAGGTACCCGTCGGTTAACAGGATGACAGGGGTCATGTGTTCCAATGCCAGTTTTGCCGCTTCGTAGGCATAGTAGAAGCAATTTTCGGCAGTAGAAGCAGCAAGCACGATTACAGGGCATTCCCCATTGCGGCCAAAGAGCGCCTGGTACAAATCACTTTGTTCCGATTTTGTGGGTAATCCGGTGGAAGGGCCTCCGCGTTGAACGTCAACGATAACCAGGGGCAACTCTGTCATTACAGCCAAACCAATGGCTTCGCTTTTTAAGGACAAACCCGGGCCGGAAGTAGTAGTACAGGCCAGGGACCCTGTATAGGAAGCGCCGATGGCAGAACAAATCCCTGCAATTTCATCTTCGGCTTGGAAAACTTTGGTCCCCAGCGATTTATGTTTGGCCAACTCCATCAGTATTTCCGTGGCCGGGGTGATGGGATAGGACCCTAAAAACAAGGGGCGCCCCGATTTTTCGGAGGCGGCCATCAGGCCCCAGGCGGTTGCGGTATTGCCGGTAATATTACGGTACCGCCCTTTCTCCATGACTGCTGGCGCAACCTGAATAACCGATTCAATGGTTTCTATGGTATCGGCAAAATTGTAACCGGCCTGGAGGACGATTTTATTGATTTTTATGAGTTCGGGTTTTTTCTTGAATTTTTCTTCAAAATAATGGAATGAAGTGGAGAGGTCGCGGTTAAAAATATAGTAGAGGATCCCCAGGGCAAACATGTTCTTGCTCCGTTCTGCTGTTTTATTATCGATACCCGTTCCCTTCAGGCTTTCTTTGGTAAGGGCAGTCATGGGGGCTTTGATCACGTTATAATCAGCAAGCGAATCATCGGTGAGGGGATTGTTTTTGTATCCGGCTTTTTCAATGGTTTTTTCATCATAAGCATCGGTATCGGTGACGATGGTGGCACCTTTTTTTGCCCATTTCAGGTTTGCCCTGAGCGAAGCGGGGTTCATGGCAACCAATACATCTACCAGGTCGCCTGTGGTAAAAATCTTTGAATTTCCCATGTGGACCTGAAACCCGGATACGCCCTCGATGGTGTTTTGCGGGGCCCTGATCTCAGCGGGAAAGTCCGGGAAAGTGGCGAGGTCGTTTCCAACCAGGGCAGCGACATCGGAAAACATATTACCGGAGAGTTGCATTCCGTCCCCGGAATCACCGACGAATTTAATCACGGCGTCATTGAGTTCAACAACAGGTCTTTTTTTCTTAGCCATAGCATGAAATCATTTAGGTGACAAAAGTACATTTAAAAAAGGAAATCCAACAAATCTGTGGGGTAAAAATTACACTATGATTTTTGGGGGCGCAACAATGGAAATGTAGCATACCGGTTGCAGAATGCTTTATATGGGATGCAGGAAGCAGGATGATTCGGGATTTACTTGTAAAATGAAAAAAGGTGGGTTCAACGGTATGAAACCACCTTTTTTCAGGAATAGGTCAAAATTACTCCGGATGGATTGCCTCTACGGGACAAACATCGGCACATGCGCCGCAGTCGGTACAAACTTCAGGATCAATTTTGTAAATATCACCTTCAGAAATAGCTTCAACGGGACATTCATCGATGCAGGTTCCGCAAGCAGTGCAATCATCATTGATTTTGTAAGCCATGACTTATTTAATTTGTGTCCCGTAAAGACAGGACGTGGTTAATAATGCAATAAAAAAGCAAATATACAATTTTTCCGGAATTTCAATATTTTTTCAATTCAAATTTCCTGCCGTCGAAGACTCCATAAGTAAAATGGGTCAGCCAGTCGCCCAATACGATCTGATATGCTTTATCAGTCAACTTTTCGTTATTTGGATAATGATAATGGCCATAAACCAGATATTCTGTTTCAGGGTGTAGACGAAGAATTTCCCGGGAATGAACGGTAATTCTGTTTTGAATCAGTTTCAGGGTAAGCCCTTCGTCATTTTTTTTCTTTTCCGAGGCGATATGTCGGCTTTTACGGGCCCAGAAAAGGGCCATTGTAATTCCGATATCGGGATGAACCCATCGGAATAACCATTGATTTAAATGGTTTGCAAAAACTTTTTTAATAAACTTATAACCATGGTCGCCCGGACCTAACCCATCGCCATGGGCAAGATAAAAGTGTTTGCCGAAAAAATCCCTGAATTCGGGGGCACGGTGCAGGTGGATATTCAATTCGGAAGCCAAATAATCAAAAGCCCACATATCGTGGTTACCCCGGAAAAGATGTACAGGAATCCCCGCATCGGTTATATCTGCCAATTTCCCAAGAAGGCGCACATATCCCCGGGGGATCACCGTTTTATATTCAAACCAGAAATCAAAAAGATCGCCCATCAGGAAAATTTCGCCCGCATCGGCACGCACCATTTCAAGCCAGGCGATAAATTTTTGTTCGCGGACCAAACTTGTGGCCCGGTCGGGAATCCCAAAGTGAAAATCGGAAGCGAAATAAATTTTTTTATCCAAAGGTACAATATCCATATTTCAATGTTGAATATTCGGTATCGGTTGTTATTCCACAGTTTTTCCCTGCAAACGTTTAAATTCTTCCATTCTCTGGCGGTGATATTTTGTATGTTTGTTTTCAGGGTATGACCTGTTCAGCGCCGAGTCCACCTTTTCGAAACTGGAGAAATCCTGTTCGGGGTTCAAAACAGTGTTGATGCCAAAGGCATAATACAGAACAATAAGAGAAACCAGAGAGGCCGGGTGCCTTTCAATAAATTCCAACTCATAAGTCCGTTGCCGGGCCCAGATGTTTTTAAAAATGGTATCGGCCCTTTGTGTTATCTCATAAAACCCTGAACTGTCTTGATTTTCAACCATTGACATTTCCAGGGAATCGACCACCTTTTCATTATGACGTGTAAACCGGAAAAATGCATCCATCAACTTATTATCTGTTGAACCCTCAAGGCTGATATGGTCCGGAAATTCGTCAAAAGTTCCCGATAATTTCACGGTTTCCCCCGGTTTCAGCAACAATACAAGTGCTTTGCCGGATGGCGCCAGAAGCAGATAAAAACCAGGTTCCGGAACTTTTACATTAAAATGAAAGGACCCATGACCATCCATTTTCATGGAATCAACTCCAATGACCGTTTTTATATCCAACTCTGAAAGTACCAGTTTTTCGCCGTTTCCATTCTGCAGTTGTCCGGTAACAATGGCTTCCTTGTGCGACGACAGGGAACAGGAGGATAGAAAAAGGATAAGAGGTAATAATATTGTTTTATTAACTGTCATACCATTGATTTAGATTAATTTATGAAGTCACTCAAACAGGCTGAAATCATTTTTCAATTTTTGAACGATGTATTTATCTACCGGAAAAGTAAAATTATCTTCCGACAGTTCATCAATATTTTCCCACCGGAAACATTGTGCCCCATCGATTGCTGCCATATTGTTCCTTATTTCGGTTGTTTGAAAAGGGTAGGGTTTTGGCGCGGCGACCAGATAGTAAATGCTGATTAATTGCATGTTGGATGGAAGCAGATGGGTGGGTTGAAAAAAGTCGGTAGTGTAATAATGTGACCTGACAACAATATCTGTTTGTAACTCCTCCCTGAATTCCCTTTTCAGGCAATCGATGGTCCCTTCGCCGAACTGCAAACCGCCTCCGGGGAATTTGGTCATAAAAATTCCCAGCCGGAACTCGTCGGTTACAAGAACTTTTCCATTATCCATTAAGAAACCATAAACCCGGATATTGAAAACATTGTTTTTCATAAAAGTGAAGGGTCACCCTCTTTTTTACTGATGGTGACCCGACAAAAATAAGATAAAAGTTTAAGATTTACCTTCTCTTTTTAAACGCTTCTTTCTTTCCCAGGAATGGTTTTGGTTTGGCGTCAAAGATGATTTGCTGGTCGGGAGTAAGGATGGCGCGAAGTTCCTGGTTATGTTTTATCCGGAGCTTCAAGATGGAAGCACGGAGTTGTCCGATTTCATCAGCAATCTGGTCTGTTTCTTTAAGGTTTACCGGCTGGGTTGTCAGGAGCGTATTCAAACGTGCCGATTTTTCACGTATCTGGTTTCTCAGGGGAGTTACCGCTTTCAACTGTTTGAGATTTGTCTGTTGAATTTTTTCTTTCTGTTCCGGTAACAGATCCGGGATTCCTGGTAACAGGGGAGGAGGGGGTTCGGGTGATTCAACTCCCATTGGGGGTTGTGGGGGTTGCGGGATGAAATGTGGCGTGGCTTGCTGAAACTCCGATTTCGGAGGTGGTGACGTTTCGTCCCTTTGCTGGGCGGTGACCGTTATCAACATCATACTGAAAAACAGAACTGTTATGATACGGCTGGTAATGCTCATGTTGGTTTTCATGGTTTTAGGGTTTTAGATATTAGACATTGATTATCAGATATTTATATTTTCTTAAAGACATTCATTGGAAAATGATGGGCGAGGGTTAATCGGATGGGTTTGGAGGAGCTGGCGGATGTGGCGGCAGCTCCGGGTCGGGGGTAGGCGGTAATGGTTGAGAAGTAATGGTGACAAAGACTTTGAAAAATATTTCCTGAAATTTTTTTTGTTGTTTTTTATTTAAGATTCGTTTCATGCTTAAAAAATGCTGATAGGTAAGGGTGTCAAGGGTCTTTTGGTTGATGGCTATAGAGTCGGCGAGGTGCATCATCATAACCGAATCGGGATTTGGTTCAAGCAGCAGGTCAAAGAACCGTCGGTGCAGATCCCGGTTACGTTCTTGAAAGACCATAAGTTGCCGATGGTGTTGTTTGCGCATCCTGAAAAACTGTTCCTGCTGTTGTGGGGTCAGGTGCAACGCTTTCTTCAGAAATAATCCCGGTGCCCGTTGTGGTTGAAGTAATTCAATATGTGGCAGACGGTTGACCCATATAAAGGTCAATGTCCCTAAGTTGAGACAGATGAGTATCAGTATGACGATCTTTAAAAATTTTGGATTTGCCATGGTGTTAAAATTGAATGGTATCGAGATAGGACAAGTATTCAGAGGCGATGATTTTTTCGGTGTTTTGTGAGGCCGCAGTAAACCGGGTATAAAAGACAAGTGAAAAAACGTTGAGCGTTACAAGTAACGCCAATCCGGCGGCAATCTGCCAGAGTTGCCGGTGTTCTCTTGCGGGTGTTATTTTTAACGGATTCCGGAATTGATCTGTAACCTTGTGAAAAACCAGCGGATCGCTTTCGGCCCGGTGGATCCCGTCAAGGCTTTCCATCGTTTCACGGATCCATTGTTTTTTTGAATTCATAGCTTACCAGGATTTATTAATTGGATGTTTTTTTGATTGATTACTTGCGGTTATTGTTCATTTTTTTCGTAATAATCAGTTAGAAGCCGTTGCAGATTTTGTTTTGCCCGGTGCATCAGGGATTCAACCGATGGAATGGAGACCTGCATGACATCAGCAATCTCCGCATAGCTGAGCAACTCAACCTTATGAAGCGTAAAAGCAGTACGCTGATTTAATGGCAACCGGACGATGGCATTAAAAAGTATGGCGGCGCGTTCTTTATTTTCCAGCAAAACACCCGGGTGATAAAAGGGGGCCGGGTCTGTTTTTTGGATTTGATCTTCTTTACCGAAAAGGCTGATAATTATTGCATATCTTTTTTTCCGGTTTTTACTTCTGATCCATTCCAGCGATTTTTGGACGGTAATCCTGTATATCCATGTTGAAAGCGTCGATTGCATTTTAAATGCCGGTATGGAACGGAAAACTTCAATGAAAACTTCCTGGGAAATATCTTTTGCGTCTTCCCCATTTTGCAACAAGCCAATGGCAGTGTTGTACACCCTGTCGCGATATTGGTCAACCACCATTTTAAAAGCGGATGGCTCACCATTTTTTAAGTTTACTATGAGGAGCTTTTCGTCCAATAAATTGACCATTGACCATTAGATGCTTTCCTGGTTATAAACTTGTGCAATAACAGGATAATTTATTTTATGGCTTTCAGGATGTGTCGTTTTCCCGGAGGACCGGGAAGTTTTTCGGTTTTAAACCCGGCTGTTTTGCATGCCCGTACCACAGTGCCCTTGACGGAATATGTGATGAGGATCCCCCCTGGCTTCATTCCGGTAAAAAGTTTCTGAAATATTGCTTCTGTCCACAATTCTGGTTGGACCGCCGGGGAAAATGGATCAAAATAGACCCCATGAAAATGATTTTCCTTCGGGGAATATGCTTCCAGTTTGCCCGATTTTTTATCAAGGACGAAATGTGAGGAAATTTTATTTGGCTGATTCCATGAGGTACGGTGCAACTTATAAAAAAGAGAGGTATAAGCGTCGGAATTTAATTGCCGGGGATAATTTAACCCCATCCAGTAAAAGGTTTCCAATGGGTAAGGTTCCAGTGATGTATACACCGTTTTTCTTCCTGTTTTTTCAGCTTCAATCAAGGTCAGCAATGCATTCAACCCGGTACCGAATCCGATTTCGAGTATGTTCAAAGGAGCGCCCGGTATTGGTTTTTGCCTGAGAGAAGTTTCCGAACAATCAGGAAATCTTTGCAATATTTGAAGAAAGCATGAATTGATAAAAACATGCAGCGATTCTGTTACTGCTCCAAAAGTTGAATGATACGATTCCTTAAGGTCTTTTCTGAATATCGTATCCGACCCATCGGATGTTTGTGAAATCTCTATTTCCATGTTAAATATCCCGTTCAAGGCACCTCATCCCCACCGTCCAACAGGTTAAACAGGTTAAACAGGTTAAACATGTTAAACATGTTAAACCAGGTTAACCAGGTTAACCAGTCCAACCTGTCCGCCTGTCCATCCTGTCCAACTCCTTTTTCAAAAAAGCTTTGGGTACTTATTCGGATTGTATTCGTGCATCATTTTGTAAATAGTTTCAAAAACGTCTTCGGCATTGGGTTTTGAAAAATAATCCCCGTCGTTGGTATATGCCGGACGGTGTTCATTCGATGCCAGGGTCCGTGGGGCAGCATCCAGATATCGGTATCCGTCCTGTTCTTCAAGAACTTTTTGCATCATATAGGCGGAGGCTCCGCCAGTGGTATCTTCATCGAAGAAAAGTATTTTATTGGTTTTCTTTAATGATTTAACGATTTCTTCATCACGATCGAATGGCAACAGCGACTGCACATCGATCAGTTCGACAGAAATACCGAAATCAGCGATTTGCGGGAGCGCTTCCTGGGCAATTTTTACGCACGATCCATAGGTTACCAGGGTGAGGTCTGATCCTTCATGAAGTATTTCCGGAATGCCGATCGGGATCCGGTAATGTCCGATATTTTCCGGCATTCGTTCTTTGAGCCGGTATCCGTTCAAAGGTTCAATAATGAGTGCGGGATCATCGGAAGCCATTATGGTATTGTAGAATCCTGCTGCCTGTGTCATATCGCGGGGTACTAAAACGTGGATTCCGCGGATGGAATTCAGTACCATGCTTAAGGCAGATCCGCTGTGCCAAATCCCAACCAAACGGTGACCGCGGGTGCTAATGATAAGCGGGGACTTCTGGCCGCCCCGGGTACGGTAATGGGTTGTGGCAAGATCGTCGCTCAGGACCTGCAAGCCATATAAAAGGTAATCGAAATATTGGATTTCGGCAATTGGGCGTAAACCACGCAATGCCATACCAAGGCCCTGGCCGACAATGGTTGCCTCCCGGATGCCGGTATCGAATATACGATGTTCCCCATATTTGGCCTGCAGTCCTTCGAGGGTTTGGTTGACCCCGCCTATTTTTCCAACATCTTCCCCAAAGATCAGGGCGAGTGGGTTTTCTTTAAAGAGGATATCGAAATTTGCATTCAGAACTTCCCGGCCTGTAACAACGGGTGAATCTTCGGTGATAACAGGGGGTATTCCGTCCACCTTTAAAGCGCTGAAGGGTGACTGGCTGTAAAGATGTGAGCTGTAACGGCCGGCATTTATTTTCAGTTGTTGGTCCAACCATTCGCCCAGGTCAACTTTCATGGGTTTTTTCATGCTACAGGTGAGGCACACATCCCGCATAATTTTTTTTGCCGCTGAAATTATATCTCTTGTGATGGGTTCACCGATTGCCTCTAAGTCGGCAACAATTTTATCGATACGGTCCTGCTTTTTACAAGGGCAATGGGATGATTTTACGATTTTTATAAGATGTTCCCGTTCTGTTTTAAAGGGGGTCTGGTAAGCTTTCCATGCTCTGTCGCGGGCTGCTTTGGCTTCAGCTGCCGCCTCTTTTTCAATCATTTTTAGCGTTTCATCGGTGGCAAAGTTTTCTTCGAGAATCCAGTTGCGCATCCGGGAAATACAATCGTGTTCTTTTTCCCAGTCAAGCCTTTCCTTCGATTTATAGCGTTCATGCGAACCGGAGGTAGAATGGCCCTGAGGTTGGGTCAGTTCCTTTATATGAAAAACAACAGGGACTTGTTGTTCCCGGCAAAGGGCAATCCCCTCTTCATACATGGCGTACAAACCAGGATAATCCCATCCGAAACCGGAAAAGAGGTGAATACCGGGTTTTTGGTCATCACTGACAAAACCTTTTAAAAGCTCTGAAATATCCTCTTTGGTTGTCTGATATTTTTTTGGAACAGAAATCCCGTAACCATCATCCCAGATGGACAAAGCCATTGGCACCTGTAAAACTCCGGCAGCATTGATGGTTTCGAAAAAATGTCCTTCTGATGTAGAGGCATCGCCTATCATTCCGAAGGCTACTTCGTTGCCCTTGACCGTGAATTTTTTTGCAGGATCTTCCATATCCGGGTTGTTCCGGAAAATTTTAGAAGCCAGGGCAAGGCCAAGTAAGCGGGGCATCTGGCCGGCAGTAGGCGATATATCGCCGGATGAATTTTTTTGTTTTGTCAAGTCTTTCCAAATGCCATTTTCATCCAGGCTACGGGTCGCAAAATGACAATTCATCAACCGGCCGCCATTGTCAGGGTTCCGTTCCAGGTCAGTATCTCCATACAGTTGGGCGAAAAACCGATCAAGCGATGAGAGGCCGGCAGCCATCATAAAGGTCTGATCCCGGTAATAACCCGAACGCCAGTCTCCATCCCTGAAAAATTTAGCTTTAATGATCTGGGGTACCTCTTTCCCGTCGCCAAAAAGGCCAAAATTTGCCTTCCCGCCAAGTACTTCTCTCCGGCCCAGCAAACTGACCTGCCTGCTTTCACAGGCAAGTTTATAATCGGCCAGGATTTCTGCCTTGTTGAAGTTGTATTTACTCATTTTTTTTTGTTTTAAGTCAGCTGCCTCATCCCCCGACCGTTGGAGCGCCTGCCGGCAAGGCAGTAAATTTGTGTCCAGGGCTTGTCCTGGGGTTCATATTATTTGATTTTCTATATCATTTTTGTCCGGTCAAGTCGCATGGCCCGTCATGCTGTTACCGGATTCCCGATTTTCAATTTAACCAAGGTCTTAATAAATGCGTCGATGCCGGAAACAATATGCTAATAATTTTCCTGTAAGATTTCAAAATAAGCCATGGGATGCTGGCATGCAGGGCAGTTTTGTAAAGCTTTGGCGCCAAAATGGATATAACCACATTTCCGGCAAATCCAGTATGCTTTTTCTTCTTTTTCGAAAACACGGTTTTTTTCCATGTTGTTTAACAACTTCAAATACCGTTGTTCATGGTGTTGCTCAACCGTTGAAATTACTTTAAATGCGGTGGCTACTTTAGGGAACCCCTCTTCAGCCGCTATTTTTCCAAATTCCGGGTACAATTCTGCCCATTCTTCGTGCTCCCCTTCTGCTGCCGCTTTCAGGTTTTCGGCCGTGGTGCCTATAATCCCCGCCGGATAGGTTGCTGTAATTTCAACCGGTCCTCCTTCAAGGAACCGAAAGAAAACCTTTGCATGCTGTTCTTCATTGAGCGCCGTTTCGGCAAAGAAAGCGGCAATTTGTTCAAATCCCTCTTTTTGAGCTTGTTTGGCGAAAAAGGTATAACGGTTTTTAGCCTGAGATTCACCGGCAAATGCTTTCAGGAGGTTCTTTTCAGTCCTTGTTCCTTTGATGCTCTTTTCCATATATGGTATCTTTTTTTTCCAAAGATAAGAAGATTTGAGAATAGATGGTTTCAGAGATCCAAAGAGCTAATCGATCCGGATATAATCTTCTTTTCCAACCTGGCAGATCGGACAAACCCAATCATCCGGAATATCTTCAAATAAGGTTCCGGGGGCAATCCCGGAATCGGGGTCCCCTTCCATTGGATCATAAACGTGGCCACAGATGGCGCATTTGTATTTGCTCGGTTTCATAGGTATGGGGTTGATGGGTTGATTTTCTACAAATGACAATGGACGGTATTGTGAATGGTTGTCGCGGGTCATTTCTTTTCTATCCAGTTGATTATTTTTTCGCTTTTAGGGGAGTCGCCAGGGGCAACAACACCCGCCAGGTTCCCATTTTCGTCGATCATGAACTTCTGAAAATTCCATTTCACAGGTGCATCCAGAACTCCGTTTTCCTGTTTCGAAGTAAGCCATCGATAGAGAGGGTCAATCTCTTTGCCTTTGACCGAGATTTTCGACATCATTGGGAATGTAACACCGTAGTTTAAGGTACAGAAATTAAGTATTTCAGCATTGGTTCCTGGTTCCTGGGAAAGAAAATTATTGGCTGGAAAACCCAGGATCACAAATTTTTCCGGACCATATTTTTTATATAGCTCTTCCAGTTGGGCATATTGTGGTGTATTCCCGCATTTAGAAGCGACATTTACTACAAGGACTTTTTTCCCTTTCAAGGTTGAAAGATCAAAGGGTTGTCCCTCAATGGTTGTTGCTTTGAAATCGTAAAACGACTTCTTATTCTGAGCAAGTACGTTGACTGTCATAAAAATAAGGGTGATTATTAAAGTGGTAATTTTCATCTGATATAAGGGTTGGAGTATAAGTTAATATTGCCTGCAAAGTTAATGTTTTTTATTAATTTATATCCATTCTAAATTGTAATTCCGCGCAGATGGATATTATTATTTTGTGTTTCTTCAGAAATTTGTATTTTTATCCGATTACAATCCCCATTTTTTTTGATATGCCTGTACGAAAAAGCACATTAATAGTGACAATTCTTTTGATGGTTTACTCATTTTCCCCTCCGGGGGCAAGCTTTCTGAGCGCCGAAAACCGAAAAGCTGACAGTCTTGTCCGTGTGATGCAGTCGGCTGTTGCCGACACCACGCGGATCAATGCCATGGTGGAACTCACATTGGCCGACCGGTCAAAATTTGACACCGTTTGGATCGATTCCATATACCGCATGGCCGACCGTATCCATTTCGTTCCGGGCCTTACCAGGAGCCTGAATTTACGGGGTGGTTATTTTCTGAACCGGGGATTGTTCAATAAAGCCGCCCCGTGGTTCAGGAAATCCCTGCAGATCAGTATAGGGGAAAAGTTTAAACCCGGGATTGTCAAAGCTGCCGGTAACCAGGCATTGGTTTTGATGCGTCAGGGGCAATACGACAGCAGTGAGAAGTACCTGTTAATGGCCATCCGGGAATGGGATCCGTCGCTTGGAAAAGGATTGCAGATGAAAATTCAGTCTGACCTCGGTCTGCTCTATATGAATATGGGGCGTTATGAGGATGCATTGCTCACTTTTATGCCGGTAGTGTTCTTTTACGAAAAAATGAAGGATACCCTCAACATGCAGACCATATATAATAATCTTGGCATTCTTTATAAAAACATCAACCGTTTCGAATTATCCTATAATTATTTCAGCAGGGTTATTTCGATCCGAAACCGGCAGCTTAACAGTTTATCCCTGACGGCTAACGCTTACAACAACATTGCCATACTTTATCAGGATATCAAAGGGGATTATCCGGCTTCACTCCCATGGCTTGAAAAGGCCAGCATATTTGCCGATTCTGTCGGTGACAAGATGCTTTACTATAAAGTTCTTAATAACATTGGAAATGTTCATTATAAAGGAAATAATTTCGACAGGGCCATTCAAAATTATCTGGAAGTCATTGAAAAGGCTTCTGAGTTGATGAATTATCAGGCGTTGACCGGAATTTATATCAATTTGGGATCTTCTTATGTGGCAGTGGGTCAATACAACAAGGCAGGGCCACTGTTATCGGAGTGGACGGCAAAGGCGATCCAGGCCCGTGAGTTAAAATATGCTCAGATTGGGTACAGGGGTTTGTATCAAATTGATTCGATCAAGGGTAATATCAAATCAGCCAATTTTAACCTGAGGCAACTCCTGTGGATTACCGATACCCTGGCCGGAGTAGAAATGCACAACCGTCTGGCCGAAATTGAATCCGATTTCCGAATTCGTCAGCAGGCACAGGATATTGAAGTTTTAAAAAAAGACAATGAATTGAACCGGGTCATTATATCTCGTCAAAGAATCCTGGGTGGGGGAATCATTATATTATTGCTGGTTTTTATAATGTCCATCATTTATCTTTTCAGGAATACCCGGAGGCTTCGGCGGTTGAACAAGGAGATTCTTGAACGTGAAAAAATTATTGAAGAGAAGAACCATGAACTGCTCAGGCTGGTGCAAACGAAAGATCGTCTTTTTTCTGTTATATCACACGATCTGAAATCGCCGTTTAATGTATTGCTTGGTTTTTCGGAAATTCTTGCCAATCCGGAAGAGGGAATGGACGCTGGAGAGCGGGATAAAATCACGGTTTTACTTCATCAAACGGCCGAAAACACCTATCGTTTGCTCGGGAATTTATTGGATTGGTCAAGGGCTCAACAAGGGTTGCTCATACCGGACCCTCAGGCGGTCGATATCAGTGAAATTGTCGTTGATGTTATGAAGTTATTACAGAATCTGTTGTTGGTTAAAGGAATTCAATTTGAAAACCGGATCGGGCCCGGGGTAATTGCACTGACTGATCCAAAAGCTCTTTCGGGCGCCTTTCTGAACCTGATTAACAATGCTGTAAAATTTACGCCAGCAAAGGGCCATATAACGGTTTCTGCGGTAAAAGCAGATGGGCTTATTACCCTGTGTGTGGAGGATGATGGTATTGGTATTCCGGCTGGCGATCTGCCTGGATTGTTTTCACTCGACAGGCAGATCCGGCGAAAAGGGACTTCCAATGAACCGGGAACCGGTCTGGGGTTGATCCTTTGTCAGGAATATGTGCGGTTGATGAATGGCCGGATTTGGGTTGAATCTATTGAAAATCATGGAAGCCGGTTTTATTTCACGGTGCCTGGTCTCCCTGATTGATGTTTGGTGTCAACAGTATTAAAGTTTAACCAATTTTTCTGAAAATACCGAATCTCCATTTTTAAAGGTCATGACATATACTCCTTTCGGGAGATCTGAAAAATTAAAAGTGGTCACTGCTGAAGATACCCTGACTTGGAATTTTTCATTGCCTGTCAAAGAATAGATTGATACAATGGATACACCCGATAAGTTGTTTTTTATCGTTACAGGTCCGTTAAAGGGATTGGGAAAGAGGGAAAAACCGGGTGCTGATTGATTTGTTAAACCGGTATGGAAACCGGGTATGATATCTACAACGGCCCCTTCGATAACCGTTAGTCCATAAGGAATTTCATCCGGCAACAGATACCAGCCGTTATAGCCGCCCCCCCAGCCAAAATTCAGGTGAAAATAGTGATCTGTATTGTAGCCGTCAACCACAACATTATGTCCCATTGTCCATCCCGGATCAACCACGGCCAGGTGGACCGGTAGTGTATCCATAATATTTTGCGCCATTTTTGTGTAGATGGAGGTATCGGAATCGGTGCGTAAGTCAACCGTGGTGAAATTGAATTTCTGGTAAGCGTCAAAAGCCTGGTCCACTCCAAAAGTGCCTGATCCTGAAGAGGTATAGACTTGTCTGGCTGCCACGCCACAAGCAAAAACCATGGCTGCTTTATCGTTTTTTGTCAACGCCTGTCCATAGATATAATGGAGCATCAGGGTATCCAGGTAATGGTTCAGCATGGGAAAAGATGGAAAACCGAGGGTTTGATAATCGTTGTCGATCCAGTAATTCCGTCCGGCATAAACATGGTGGTAATCGTCGGCATCGGTAAAAAAAACTTCATTGGTTGTTTGGTGGAAGTTGACAATCATTCCCATTGCAACTGCCGGGCATCCTGCAACACTCCGGTTTCCTGTAACAAGATCCATCGGGCACATGCTGTTATATGGAAAATCCTGGGTCCAGTTTGTCTCAAGCCAACCTCCGGTAGAGGTGCTCCCCGGTTCAGGCCATTGTTGAAAACCAGGATGGCCGGTTATTCCCCGAAGGTATGAAGCCCACTCTCTATTTCTTTTTTCAATAACAGAGGCCGGCAATTCGGAAAGGCAATCCATCCTTTTTTCAAGGTCGTTGGTTACAAACCGGAGAAAATTCCCGGGATCGTCCGTAGTCAAAGTGTACCCGTAGGCGATTACCGGTGGGAGATTGTTATCGGCGGAAACAATGATAAAACCCTGTGGATTGAGCTTGACGAAGTAAAACAGCGGCTGGCCCTGTCGCCCGTAGTAAGGTTTTAGGGTGTTTACTGAATAGTGTGAGGCAATGCCATCGCGCATCAGCCGGAAATGGGCCATGTTGGTGGCGGTTATCTGATCGATGGGGTGGGCTGTTATTTCAGACCCAATACAAATCAGTGCGATCATTGCGACGGTTAACAATGGATAAATCGCTTTTTTCATAAGGCTGCTTTTTGAACTATTAATAACGGGAAAAACCCTGGATATGGCCGGGGTCCGGAAATTCGTTCCCGGGCCCCGGCCTATGCAGAGAAGCTAACAGTATGTTGTTCTGCTATTTAGTCAGGATCAACTTGAAAAGTTCCATTTGGCCATTCTTTTCAACTTTAACGAAATACATCCCCGACATAAGGTTGCTGACATTAAATTCATGGGACCGTTCGTTTATTATTGTTTCGGTCTGCAACAGTTCGCCATACATGCCAAAGATATTGACCCTGACGGCCCCGTTGGGATCGTCTCCTTTTTGAACGAGGGTGAATTTCCCGTTTGTCGGGTTAGGAAAGATATTGAACCTGGAGGGCACCGGAAGTTCAGCCATTTCAGCTTCGCCGGTAACAGTGGCAACCATGGCCGGTGGAAGGCTGCTGCACCAGTCGCTGGTGGTAGTGATATAAGCATGTAAATATCCGCCTGCTTCCACATGGGCACCATAGAGGATAGAAACTTTACTGCCTGCGATCAGGGTAGCGCTTCCCCCGTTTTCAACTACGAACGAAGAACCGCCACCGGCAACCGTAATGGTGTTCAGTGCATTGTAACAGTTGTTTGTGCCGGAAGGAATGGTGCCGGTAACCGAAAGGTTTTCAGGGACGACCGGGCCCCAGTTGATCCGGTTAAAAGCATCGTTGTCATAATTTTCTCCGGAAAAATCGCCAGTATAATCAACAAAATTCAACTGGCCCTGGTTGATTGTTTTGGCAACATTATAAGTTCCTCCCCATGTGTTGGCAGGGAAAATGGCATTGCCCAGGGCAAGGGTCTGGTTATTGTCGATGGTCAGCAGGGCGCCGCCGGTTGCCCCATCCTGGAACGTGCAGCCCGTAAAAGCATGGGCGGCATCGATGGTTGCGCCCGATTTTACATAAACCCCGTTGGCCGTATTGTTTTTAAAGACACAATAATCGGCTGCAATGGTCCCGCCGGAATTCACATTGAAATTGAATCTCGACGTTGTGAGGTTGGCCCGGACCGTTACAGGATTGCCCAGTGTTCCATTAATTTGAAGGGCCCCGCCACTGTTCACGTTCAGGCTTTTTCCATCAGACATGATGAAAAGTGATGCGGGAGGAAGTAAAAGTGTCCCCAAATTCATGATGTCCGTATTGCCAAATACACTTAGGTAATAACCATTGAGGTTGTAACCCCCTTGCTGAACGGTCAGGTTGCCATCAAACTGGCAGCTTGTGTTACCGACCTGTGTTACAGTATATCCAGGCGATTTTTCAATATAGAGGTTGTAGAAATATCCTGTACCGCTCGAATAAGTAAGGATAGAAGATTGTGACCCTTTGAATTTGATCGTATTTCGGGGGAACACGTTATACAAGGCCCCGGTTGGGGAAACGGTAAAATTTTTATAGACAACGTGTGTCAGCCCCGTAAGATTATCTTCCCATATCCCGTTGTTGATTAAAATATTTCCATTGCACTGGATATTGTCGTTGGGCCTGAACTTCCCGCTGCTTTTATCCACGGTCAATGAATTGAAATATTCAACGGCTGAGGCAGTAGTCAGCAATTGATCTGTTGTACCGTTGAATGTTACCACAGAGTAATCGCCAGGGTGAAACCCATTTGTTGAGCTATAGGAAGTATTGGCATTATCCCAGTTCCCGCCAACATGGATTTGGGGGCCATAACCATCCGATGCGTTCAAACCTGCGTTCAGGTCAATATCCAGTATTCCCGATATGTATAGATTGGCCGGGCTTCTGAGTTTCATCGTCCCGTCGATGAGGTTTAGATTGTTGGAAATGGTTACATTCTGCATCACTTCCAGCCCATCAAAGGAAGCATAGGTTTTGTTAAGGGAGAGGTTATAGAAGGTTTCCGGGGAGAGGATGTCAGAAGCGGTCGTCCCGAAAAACTGAACGGTACCCGTCCCTTCATCGAACCCGGCTGTCCCGACCAGGTTATTCCAGTCGCCGCCAACCGATATCATATAATTATTTGAAATAAGCGCCCCACTTTGGATGGTCAGGTCGTTTTGGACAAGGATAGGATAATTGAACAGTTCGGATGAAACCCCCGAGGCTCTGTTGATAAGAAGATTGTGAAAGTAGTTTCCGTTTCCGCAGTAGATGTACACATCTGCTTCTGACCCGGAAACTTCAACGGTTCCCCCGGTAGGTTCGAAAGTCCCGGCATAACCGGCATAAAAAGCCCCACCGGTCTTTAAGGTCCCCCCGCTGACAGAAGTCGTTGCGGTTGAGCCAAAATGAATGCTGTTATGGGTAATTTCAAACAGCCCCGCCGTCATGCTAAAGTTCCCACTTAAATACTCCCATCCTTTATCGGGGTGGCGGGGGGAATCGGTAATGAAGCTTCCGCCGTTGATGATCAGGGACCCGGTGGGGGCAATGGCGAATTCGCCGTGACACAATACATTTCCCGCCCCAATATCGAGTAAACCGTTTAATGTGAAAGGCGCATTGAGATACATGGTATTGCTGGCATTTAGTGAAAAAGAAGCGCCATTTTGAACATCACATATGCCATTTACATAGACATCAGCAATCGTTTGCCAGGTAGCGCCGCTTTCCACTGTAAAATAACCATCGACCCTTAGGGGCTGAATGGTTTTAGTCTCAATTTTTGCCTTGAAAGCGTCAACAAGGACCAGGTTGCCAAAGGCTGCATCAGCGTCCAGCACGTCAATGCCGTAGGAACAATATACGGTATTTGGGGGTTCGAGGATGGCATGGGTGCCATCGTTAAAATGCCAGTGGCCTGCATGAAATTCACCGTTGTTTACATTGTCTGTCGATCCAGACTCCCAGGTTACTCTGTAAGCATCCATAACATCTGTTGCCTGTTCCATCACGAGTTCCCCATAGATCGTAACATAATTGGCAACATCCAACTGGTGACCGCCCAGGTTGAATGTGCCCGCATCTATTGTAAGGTTGTTAAAAATACAATTCGAATTAAGTGAAATGGAGTTTGCTTTTGCCCCCTTTCCCAGTGTTTTGTCCGACCTTTCCCCAGGCCCTTGCAGAGAGGGCACTGCCAATGGGGCATCCTTGGCAGTTTTATTGATATTGACATCGTATAGGGAGCTGCCTGCTATAAGGCTTATGATTGCATCGGAGGGGCCATAACATTCAAAAGTTCCCCCTGATGGCGTAAACTCAGCCCGGTTGCTTACAAAACCATAGGCTGTTCGTATTGTGCCACCGGTAATGTTTTCAGAAAATGTATTTCCCCCGTTGAAAAGGGTGATGCCACAGGTATGAAAATCGAGGGTCCCGCCGCTCATTTCTATGGACGCATCGCCACCGTATGTCCAATCGCTCATATTTCCATAAATATTGACGTTTCCCCCAAAGATGTGCAAATCGCCGTTCAGGTCAACCCATGAAATGGTACCGGAATTTGTCAGGTTTATGGTGCCCCCTGTATTGTTATAAAAGGCGCCGTAGATCCCATTGTCAATAAGGTCGTTGGCTGTAAAAGAACCGGATAGGACATCCACCGCCCCGGCAGTCCAGTCATAGGCTGCACAGGTAACATTGGCGCCGTTCATCCTTAATGATCCCCCCGAAGCTTTGTCAAGTTCAAGGGTGTTAAAGAATTCGTTGGAGCAATACTGATGATAGTTTCCGCCATTAAAAATCACGCGGCTGGTGCTTTCGGTAAAGCCGGCAGTTCCGACGGTATTGGACCAGTTTCCGCCGACTGACAGGGTGGTAGCCCCGGGGTTGAGAACCCCCTGGTCGATGGTCAGGTTTTTGGCTATTGTCAGATCACTATAAGCGTAAACAGTGGATGAAGGGCTAAACCTGACATTGTTAAATATACCGGTTCCAACGGAATAGTGGTTGATGGATTGAACTGAACCATCGAATACAAAGGTTCCGGTATTATCAGAACCTGTAAAATCGTAATTTCCATAATTGTTGAAAGAGCCTTTAAGAATAACATCATAATCGGATTGGATTTCAAAGTTGGAGGATGTTTGCAGGTTCAGGTTGCCATTGATGGTAAGTGGCGCAGTTGAAAGAAAGCTAACCTTGGCTGTATTTGCCCCTGTTTTGTATATGCCAAGATTGGGAAATGCGCAGCTGGCGCTGTACGATCTGATCCAGCTATCGCCCGATCCGGTGAAATCGATATTTCCATTGGCAATGTTGGCATTGGCGCCAACATTAAAATTCCAATGACCGTGAACCCAGAAGACAGCATTGGCCGTAAAGTTGGCTGTTGAACCGCTTTGCCAGGACACATCCCCCAACACGGTTATCACCCCGGCCGCGTTGTCCATGGACAAAAGGCCGGTAATGGACATATTGCCGGAAACGTTCAGGCTGCCCCCGCCAACTTTTAGCTGGGCCCCGCTCCCGATGGAGATGTCATTACAGTTGGCTGTGGATGAAGCGATGATGGGATAGTAGGTATAACCTGGGTTGATCGTTACGTTGGTGGTGGCATCCGGGACAAAAGTTCCATTCCAGTTTGCCCCGTTGTACCAGTCGTTGTTAACAGCGCCAAGCCAGTTCCCAACCGATCCGGTGAGGCTAAGATAGAAAGAGTGGGCGCCCGCAGTTGTATTTTCATCGTCCAGCAAAATATAATAGATGTTCCCCGCTGTCAGAAGCATCGAGCCATAGGTGCCGGTATAGGCAATGTCGTCGATGCATTGCCATCCGGAAGAGGAGCAGGACGATGATTTCCACATGTAATCGACATATCCGGAAGCGGCAGTGACAACGACACTGTAATAACCAGAGGCGGAGGGTTCAAAACTGTATATTTTTTCGCGGCCCTCGCATGTAAAACCACAGGGGGAAAGTGTTGTTGTATACCAGGCCCCGTATCCCCCGCCTGAATAATTCTGTGTATAACCTGATCCTGTGCCTCCAATGGTGGTCATATTCTGGCATGGGTTCAGGAAAACGTAAAAAGTATGCTCGGCCTCATCGCTATCTTCATCGTCGAGTAAAATGTAATAGGTCGTACCTGCAACCCAGCTCATTAAACCATACGTGCCCGGGGAGTTAATATCATCAATACAGTTCCACCCGGAAGAGGAGCAGGACGATGTTTTCCACAAATAATCAACATACCCGGTTGCGGTGGTTACCCCAATGGTGTAAATTCCTGTTACAGGGGCCACGAAACTATAAATCTGCTCAATACCGGGTGTCGTATAATTGCAAGGGTTGCTGGTTGAGGTAAACCAGACCCCTTCGCCACCACCCCAATATGTTTTGGAATTGGCCGTTCCTCCTCCTCCCAATGAAATGATATTACTGCATGGATTGGGAGTATAGTCCTGTAACTGGATTGTTGTTACCCCATAATGTACCATGTCTCCATAATAACCTCCCCATGTCATGGTATGGTTGTTATAATCCCAGGTGTCGTGCAGATAAACCACACTGCCGGTATTATCATATCCATAGCCCAGCATGGTGTGGCCTTCAACCTGTATCAACACGGGTCTTCCTGCATCAATTTCCGATTTATATTGTGCAAAGGTGAACCCCTGTGTGTTTCCGTTATAACCATAAATTTTTTGATTACAGTTTGATAGCACGGTATAACCCCTTGATTCATAAAATTTCCGCAACCCGTAACAACCGTCTTTATGGCCGGCAGGGGCCACATAGTCGCAAACGATAGCCCCATTGTCATAATAATAAAAGGTTGTGTTTCCGTCGGAGTTTCCATAAGCAGTTTGATTTGTCCCCATGTAGTCGCCGGTACATTGTCCCCATGTATGTTGTGTCCATCCGTTGGTAATATAGGGATCGTTGGCAGTGCTGCCATAAAGGATCCAGTAATCGTCCACATGTCCACGGCCGCTCCGTCCATCGACCCCGTCGCGTGTGGCGCTTAACGGGCATTGGTGCCTTACCTGGCCGTTTATGGTTACATCGCCCCAACTGCTGTTGTCCATCGGCATGATGCCGCCATGGGTCGGCCCCGCGTACATGTTGTAATAACCGGTGCGGTCATAAAAGCTTGCCTGCATGGCGGCAGCAGTGGCCGAACATCCAAACGACCAGCTAAAGGCGGGAACGTTCGTCAGCAACACGGCCGACTTTGTCGGGACGGCAACCGGCATCCTGAAATTTTCAGGGGGTATGCCAGGGACACTGATTTCTTCAATGACCTGCCCGGTTGCATCAACAAAACGGTTGGTAATGTACTTTTGGTCAATCAGATTATTTTGGGCTTGCGTATTTGCTGCTATTACCCAGCATAACATCAGGATAAAAAAAAAATGTAAATTTTTTCATAGGTCAGGGGTTTGAGGGTGGATACACCGGTTAAAAAAACAGATCAAATATAACGTCTTTTATCTCTGAAAGCAAGTTTTTTTTTTACAGGGAACATTAAATAATAGTTACAGGAAAAATTGTTTGAAAATTGGAGCCAATTCATTTTATCAACGGTTCAGGTGGATCATTGTGATCTCGGCCGGGCAGTTGAAGCGGATTGGCATCCCGCTGACACCAACCCCGCGGGAAGTGTAACCGGTCATTTTCCCGAGGAGCCATTTTCCCTGATTGAACTGTTTTCCCTCGAACTGGTGACTGATCAGCGGCACCCCCTCTTTCAGACAGATCTGTCCACCATGCGTATGTCCGCATAAATAGAGATCGTAGTTGTTCACGGATGCTGTCCTTGCCAGTTCACTGGTATGTACCAGGGCAATTTTAAAACTATAACCTTTGGTTTCGAGGGAGAGCAGGGCAGGTTCGGTATAGAAATTAAACGGATCGTCGGTTCCGGTAATCAGTATTTTTTCTCCGTCTTTGATGATTTCGACCGATTCGTTGATCAGTAAATCCATGCCGGACTCCTCCTCATAGCGGGCCATCAGATAGGTGTCGTGGTTTCCCAGTACAGCAAATGTTCCGTATGGCGCATGGATGTATTTCGACAAAATTTTTATGGGTTTCAGGATGTGGTTGAAGCTCCCGGAGATATCTCGCCGGTAATCGCCGGTAAGTAAGCAAAGATCGAAACGGAGATCTTTTATTTTATCGATAATCAATGATGCAAACCCGGGGATGCTGTCGAGATGGAGATCGGATAAATGCAATATCCGGAACCCGTCGAAGGCCGGGGGAAGGTTGGGGAAGTTCAGGCATAATTCGTTTACCATGATGGTTTTGGCATTACCATATCCTTTTCGGTAATAACCGGTTATTTTCAACAAAAGGGCAAATATCTTCAGCAACCGGAGGAAAAGATCCCAATGGCTTTTGCTTTTTTCACCGCTCTTTTTATGAATAAATCCCGCAGTTTCCATTACCGAACGGGTTGCTGCCCAGATCAACCGTTTTTCTTTTCTAAGTGAAGGGGAGTCCAGAAATTGATACATGGTTTTAAATTTTATCCCTAAAATACAAAATATTTATAACGGGATGGAAACCGGAAAAGGATTTTAAAGAATTTACCGGGCAGCAGGAAAAATAGATGTTGCCGGGGGTTTTATCCCGATGGCATAAATACGCTCATTGTTTATCATTGGATTACAGCTCTTTTTTATTTCCAGGAGATCAATAGCAAAGCCGGCTGTTTCGAAATAATTTCTGATCTCCGCTTCCGAGAAACAGGAAATATAAATTTCTGTATTGATTCCCAGGAGTTCTTTCTGAAAACCCTCTCCAAGACCTGCGTTGACAGCTACCATAAGCGAACCGCCTGGTTTCAGGATTCTGTAAAACGCATCGAAGAGGATGTTCATGTGGGATTTTGGTGTATGTATGATTGAATCATAAGATATAATCCCGTCAAAAGAGCCGGTAATCAGATCCGACTGTGCAATATCATCACAAATAAACTCTATTCCTTTATTGAGGTTGCTTGCCATGGCGATACATCGGTCGGATATATCCACCCCGATGACTTTCATCCCTTTATCGAACAGGTACCTTCCTATGTGTGCCGAAGGGCCGCAGCCAGCATCACAAATCAGTGATCCGTCAGGAAACCGTTGCGCAAAAAGATCAAGCAGCCTTTGGTTATAACCCTTTTTTCTTATCTCATCCAAAAATGGGTCGATATACCTGTCCGCTACCAGGTTATAAGAATGCCTTGTACTCAGATTACAGGAAATGAGGTAACCATCCATAATGTTAAACCGGCAGGGTTTGTTGACAGGATCCAGGTCCGGATCGGTTTATAAGACGTAATTACAGGTGAAAAGTTACTGTTTTTTATCAGATTTTATTGAAGGCTTTTCAGGGCCATCAGTACCGGGTACATCATACCGGCGATAAGGGCCAGTGTAATAAATGGCCGGTTGATGTTCTGCCACTTAAAATTTTTTCGTTTAAAAGCATCCATGGCGTGATTGATCCCTGAGAAGAAGATGAAGAATATAAAGGTAAAAAAGATGGTCAATTCGGCCTTGATGCCCCATTGGGTAAAATATACAATAACCGATATAACGGCATATGATAATAGGGCGATGGCCGATTGACGCTGGTAATTGCTGCCGGTCTCGAAACCTTTCGCTTCTGCTGATTTTCTGGCAAACAATAAACCTTCCATCCCTGAAATTCCGGCAATGGCCACGATTATCAAGGGAATCATAAAATGCAGCTGGGCAATCGGATCATAGTCGCCAGAAGATCCAATCCGGTATCCGAAAAAGAAAGCCAGACAAACGATGGAAATCCTTAAAATGTCGAATATTTTTACAATCATAACTCGTTTTTTTTAAGTTTGGATTATTCATTAATACAAATTTCGATAAAAAATCGATGTCCTTGGCATACAATGATCAGGCCGGGCCCTAAAATAAACCGCTCTGTGCCAGACAATCGGGATTAGGCAGCAAAAGGACAAGCAGTGCCCATATCCGTGTAAGGGCGGTTTTGGCAGACCAAACTGGGGGTGTGCAGGTTTTGTCACGGCAAACATAAATGGCCGTTTTTCCCTGGATGGACCGATGTTCTAACAGCGGCAGATCCTCTTTGGTACCACCTGCAAAAAGGGTTGTCGGGGGAAAGTTTTTCTTCATCAGTCGGCAAAAGGGCAATGCTTTTTCTCCCAAAACCGCGACTTCATGCGAAGGAAATAGCAGTTTGCCCAATAGCATGGCCCAATTGGAATAATAAGCGCCCTGCCGGACAATTTCATTGGTAAAGGTGGAAGTCATCTTTTCAGCTATCTGCCCATATCTGCCATTCTCAAACAAAAGCGCCAGTTTATAAAACACATGGGCCAGAACGGAGTTGGAGGAAGGGATTACATTGTCGGAAAAATCATGTTTTCGGGCAATCAGCTCCCTGGTTTGATCGGAAGTGTAAAAAAACAGGTTGCTTTGGGGATCTGAAAAATGGTCCTCCACATATCCGGTTAAGCGTTTCGCCAGGGTTAGCCAGTGCAGGTTGAAGGTAGCCTCATAGAGGTCGATGCAAGCGGCTGCCATCAGTGCATAATCATCCAGGAATGCCGCTGTGGTTGCTTTTCTTTCGCTATATGCATGCAATAGCATCCCATCCCCGGTGACCATTTTTGATTCGAGAAAAGCTGCTGTTCTCAGCGCTCCTGTCAGGTATTTTGGTTTTCCCAATGCATGGTAAGCTTGAATGTATCCGGAAACCATCAGGGCATTCCATGAGGTAAGGATTTTTTGGTCGGTGGTTGGCCGGATGCGTTTATTGCGGTGTTTGAGCAATAGACGGTTTGTTTTTTTCAGGATACTTTCCAATGCTTTCATAGAAATTCCATTTTCATTAGCAAAATCATCCTTTTCGGAGGTGATGTGGAGTATATTTCTGCCATGTTCCCAGTTTCCTTTCTCGGTAACCTGGTAATATTGAAGAACAATTTCTGCCAGGGGTTGACCAAGGATTGTTTCTATCTCTTTTTTTGTCCAGAGATAGAATTTTCCCTCTTCATGTTCGCTGTCTGCATCGATTGACGAAGAAAAGCCCCCATCGGGTTGCAATAATTCATGTTCGGCAAATCGGATGGTTTGTTTAATGATATCAGCATACAGTGGTTTGTTTGTTATCTGAAAGGCATGGGAATAGAGGCTGATCATCTGTGCGTTGTCATAAAGCATTTTTTCGAAGTGGGGGACTTTCCAGAATGGATCGGTGGAATACCGGGAGAATCCCCCGCCAATCTGGTCGTAAATGCCTCCTTTGGCCATGGCGTCAAGGGTAATGATACTGGCATTGAGCGCTTCGGATTTAAGGGCCAGATAATGGAATTGTAAAAGAAATTCGATTCCTGACGGCATCATAAATTTGGGCGCTCCCTTGTATCCGCCCCATTCCCGATCAATTAATGCCAATTGGTTTTCACCGGATGCAAGATAATCTGATGTAGTAAATGGTTCCGGAGATAGAGGATTGTTAAATGGAATGGAGCGGATTCCATCGGTAAGCGATCCGGCGGCCTCCTGGATCCGGCCGAAATCCGTCAGATATATATTACTCAGTTGGTGAAGAAGCTCCAGCCATTTTTTCGGGGGGAGGTATGTGAGGGCATAAAATGGCTTTCCATCCGGTAAAGCAAATGCATTGAGTGGCCAGCCACCGCGGCCCGACACCAGGTGTGCGGCTTCCATATAGATCTGGTCGATGTCGGGCCGCTCTTCCCGGTCCA
The DNA here is from genome assembly GCA_020718225.1 of Draconibacterium orientale. Classification (GTDB taxonomy): domain Bacteria; phylum Bacteroidota; class Bacteroidia; order Bacteroidales; family FEN-979; genus CAIVAT01. Next base: position 34,679 of record DYSO01000006.1, read on the forward strand.
CCTTGATGCAGATGAAGCGTGCGTTCATGAATGCCGCAATGACCGGGTCGGAAAACGATTCAGCGGCCATGACATGGCACCAGTGACAGGCTGCATAGCCAATGCTGATAATCACTGGTTTATTTTCGTTTTTGGCTTTTAACAGGGCCTCTTCCCCCCATTCGTACCAGTTGACCGGATTGCCGGCATGTTGCTTAAGATAAGGGCTTGTTGCCTGTGAAAGATGGTTCATTTATATCGGAAAAGGGTTTTAGGGTCTGTTAAAAATTCATTTTGAAATTTATAACTCCTTGAAAACTATTAGCTTTTCATTATTCATTCTTCACTCATCGTTTTTCATTTTACATTAATCGTTAACCCAATGAATAGAGTACAATGGATAATTGCCAGTGAAAAATGAATAAAGAAAAACGAATAGTATGTTAAAATTTAAACAGTCTCTTAGTTTGTCGGGCAATACAATACGGGTGATGCAATAGTAATCATTTTTGGGTATCGTTCAAAACAATTATTACTCCGTGGTGTTCCTTTTTTCCCCCTTGTGGTGTTATGGGGAAATGGGTAAGACCATCTCTGAAACGAATTTGGTAAATCATCAGAATTGCTTTATCTTTGATGTTCAAGTGATGGTTGTTATGAGAACCTGGAATACAAGCAAAGGGACCACCGTTCAACGTGTCCTGTTCGGAAGGTCGAATGTATATATGCTGTTCAATGAAACCTATCGGTTGCTGGTCGATACCGGGGCAAAAACCGATGGTAAAAAACTTTTACGCCGCCTTGTATCCACAGGGAAGCCTGACGGGGTTATCATGACCCATACCCATTTCGACCATATGGGCAATGCAGGTATACTGAAAGATCGATACGCGCCAGTATTTATTGTACATGAAGCTGAAAAGGGGTATCTCGAAAGTGGAAACATCCCGCTTCCGGAAGGTTCTTGCCGATGGACGCGTTTTATTTCGAGGCTCGGGGCTGAAAAGGTCCCTCATTGGTTCCAGTCAAGGGGTGTGAGGGCAGACATTTTTTTCAGGGAGCGTTATAACCTGGAAGCTTTTGGGTTCAACGCTTATGTCCTTCATACCTATGGTCATTCCCCTGGTTCCGCGAGTGTGATCATCGACAACGAAATGGCCCTTGTGGGGGATGCCCTGATGGGGGTTCCCGGTATGTTATTTCCGCCTTATGCCGACAACATTCCCGCTGTGGTCCAAAGCTGGAAAAAACTGTTGGATACCGGTTGTCATACTTTTCATCCGGCACACGGTTTTCCTGTGGGCCGGAAAAAGTTGGAACTGGCTTATAAGAGAAGGACTCACTAGGTTTTTCGATTGTTCAGATATTTTTTTGTTATTTTTACATCAGGTTGATTTTGTGATGATATGAACCGTCTCCTGTTCCTTCTTCTTTTATTGTTTTATGATATTGTTGCTTTTCCCCAACAATACCTGTTTCAAACCTACTCCATTGAAGAAGGGCTTTCCCAGAGTGTGGTAAACTGTGTCTATCAGGATTCACGGGGTTTAATCTGGATTGGCACACAGAATGGGCTGAACCGTTTTAACGGATATGATTTTACGGTTTTTTTATACAATCCTGATGATACCTGTTCAATATCAAATAACTGGATCTATGCCATTACCGAAGATGGCAATGGGAACCTTTGGATCGGTACAAAAGGGGGCCTGAACCAATATCTCCGTGAAGCGAACAGGTTCAGACGGATTTCCTATGCCACAGGCTTTGCTACTCATCTGGCCGGTTGTGTATATGATGTACTGGTTTCCAAAAGCGGGAAGATATATATCAATACACCTCCTGTTTTATCAGTCTTTAACCCGGTAAAAAACGAATTTCAACATTACCGGGCCAATATCCCCTTTGGAGGGGCTGTAAATGATAACCGGATACCCCTGCTCGAAGATCATGACGGAGAAATCTGGATGGGGACGCCAAACGGTTTGATGCATTTTAACCCTCAATCTTCCACGTTTACCTCTTATTTTCATGACCCGGGGCGAACGGGTACACTATGTGATAATAATATTACAGCGCTTTATCAGGATAACAAAGGGACCATCTGGATCGGCACCGGTAACGGTCTGGATTTGCTCAAAAAACCAACCTGTGAAATTTTAGGTATTTTTAACCTTCCACCTTCCCGGCAAATCATCGGGAATTCCTGTATCCGTGCTATTACCCAGGATCCGGGAGGGGCTGTATGGATCGGGACGGAAGGAGAAGGGTTGTGCCGAATTGAAAACCATGAAAACCAATCCTATCTCATCGACCGGTTTACCAGTCCCCGACATGGATTGGGCCATAACATCATTCTCGCCCTGATCATTGACAATTCCCGGAACCTTTGGGCAGGAACCCTGAAAGGAATCAGCAAGACGGATCTCAAACCGGCAAAATTCAAATTGTATCGGAAAGATAATACAACCGCTTCCGTTGATCTTCAGGGTAACGTCATTGCTTCTATCTTCAAGGATGAAAAGGGGAAGATTTGGATCGGAAACTGGGGACAGGGGTTGAATATTTACAACAGGACGACCGGGGAGGTAACCCATTACTCTTCAAAACTGTCGGGAAATAGGTTCATTACCAATGATTTTGTACATACGATCTTTTGTGACGAACACAAGAACATCTGGATCGGTACCCGCGATGGCATCCATGTCTATGATGAAAAAACAGAAAAATTTCTTCCTTACCGTGTTTTTTTTCACAACAAGAATCTTCCCGACCTGACGGGTGTACGGGTAAATATGATTATCCGGGGAGCCGATAACAGTTACTGGATTGCCACACAAAACGGGTTATTCAGGATCCATCCGGAGCGGACTTCTTATGAAGTTTTTAATGCGGAAGCTACTGATAATCATAAAATTGGTGGTAATCTGATATATTGTATCAAGGAGGGAAGCGATGGATCCATCTGGATTGCAACGCTCAATGGCCTTGATGTTTTCAATCCGAATAATTTGAAAATGACACATTTCAGAAAAAGTGAATCGAAAAATTCATTGTGCGACAATTTTGTGATCTCCCTTTGTGAGGATGGTCAAGGCAATATGTGGATTGGAACGGGTTCCTATGTCAACAAATTTATTAAGAAAGACTCCACCTTTCTTTACTATTCCAAAGAACACGGCTTGCCCAACAACAATATCTTTGAAATACTTATGGACAACAACAATACCTGTTGGTTTGCCACAGGAGGAGGATTGTGTAAATTTGATACAACTACCGCTTCTTTCAGGACATATACCGTTGATGACGGGCTTCAGGGGTTGGAATTCAATCTCCGGGCATGCTATAACAGTTCCGATGGGGAGATTTTTTTCGGGGGTATGAACGGGTTTAACTCCTTTTACCCCGGGTCACTGGAAGATAATCCGAACATTCCGGAAATTATGATTACTTCCTGTTATAAATCAACCAAAAACGGAAGAGTGTACCTTGACTTTGATAAGAGAGGCGAGGTTGTGCTGGATCCTTCAGACCAGGCATTTACCATTGAATTTGTGGCGCTCGAGTTTACCAATCCACAAAAAAATCAATATGCCTATAAACTGGAGGGATTATCGGACGAATGGATCACTATCGGAAACCGTCGGTTTGTACCTTTTTCGAACCTTTCACCGGGCGTCTATATATTTAAAGTTAAGGGTTCCAATAACGATGGCATATGGAATGAAGCCGGTTGTGCCCTGAAAATCGTGGTGCTCCCTCCATGGTGGAGAAGCTGGTGGGCATGGATGGCTTATCTGCTGATCATTGCCGGAAGTGTTGTGGTTTATATCCGGATGCGGGAAAAAAAGCTCGTCAGGGAACGTGACCAGTTAGAGAAAAAAGTGGCTGAACGCACTTTGCAGATCGAAAAAAACAACATCGAGATCCTTCATAAAAACGAAACCCTGAATGAACTGAACTCAGAGTTGAAGGCATTAAATGCAACCAAAGACAAATTTTTTTCCATTATCGCCCATGATCTCAGGAACCCATTTAATTCCATTTTGGGATTGACTGATATTGTTTTAGGTAATCTTGACAATCCCGATCCCCCGAAGATAAGGAAAACGATCACCGACATCCGTGATGCCTCCCGGCATGCTTATGACCTGCTTCAAAATCTGCTGATCTGGGCACGCTCCCAAACAGGGAACCTGACTTTTCAACCCTCGTTATTTGATCTTATGGAACGGGTTCAGGATAACATAGAACTGGTAATGGGACAGGCTTCACGGAAGAATATTACCCTTGTTTCGGAGATTGATAAACCTTTACCTGTTTATGGCGATATCCAGATGATCAATACCGTATTGCGTAATCTGCTGACCAATGCCATAAAATTTACCGCCCGGGATGGATGTGTTGTAATCACTGCTGAAAAATCGGACGGACTATGCCTGATCCGGGTACAGGATAATGGCACCGGGATTACACCGGAGATTTTAAGCAAAATATTCAAAATTGAAAGTAAATATACCAAAAAGGGGACAGAGATGGAACGTGGCACAGGCCTGGGATTGATATTATGCAAAGAATTTGTTGAAAAGCATGAAGGTCACATCCGCGTTGAAACCGAACCCGGGAAAGGCAGCGCTTTTACAATTGCCCTTCCATTGCAACCGGTTTCCGGGAACTGAACGTAGGATACCGGATTCTTTATTCAACGCAATGTGAGATGATACAAAGTACGCTGCAATTTATTTTTGCGTATTAAATAAAATGGCTGCAATGACACCCGGTATCCATCCGCAACAGGTAAGAATAAAAACCAGCAGGATGGCCCCGCAACCCCGGTCAATAACGGCAAGAGGGGGAAAAAGAATACATACCAAAGCCCTGAGAATTCCCATGATTCAAAGATAAATATTTTTTTAATAATTATTCATATCTTTATGCTTTCTGATCATAACCACCTGTAAATCGTAAATCGTAATCGTAAATCGTAAATCGTAAATCGTAAATCGTAAATCGTAATCGTAAATCGTAAATCGTAAATCGTAAATCGCCTTATGTCTGATAAACTTACCGTCGGGAGCGCTGCTCCCGGTTTTTCCCTTCCCGATCACCGTGGACGTCGCGTTAATTTCAGCGATTTTACGGGCAAAGTAAACCTGGTAGTCTATTTCTACCCCAAAGATGAATCGTATGGTTGTACCAGGGAAGCCTGTGGGTTTCGGGATAATTATGAGGTTTTTAAAGAGGCAGGCGCAGAAGTAATCGGTATCAGCCAGGATGATGTAGCTTCCCACCAGGCATTTGCGGCAAACCATAACCTTCCGTTTATCTTGTTATCGGATAAGGATTGGACCGTTGGCGAAAAATATGGCGTCGGAAAGTCGCTGGGCTTAATAACCGAACGGAAAACCTTTGTGATCGATAAACAGGGGACCATCCGGATGATTTTTTCCTCACAGCTAAATTTTGGAAAACATATCGGAAAGGCGCTGGAAGTCATAAAGGGGATGTAAAAACCCTGCCGGAAAAAATGAGATAGAGAATATAACATTGATACCAACTTAAAAATATTTTTTATGAAACTTGTCCGGAAATTCCTGTTATCATTTGTCATCCTACTGATCCTGATCACGCTGTTTCTGATCAGTATCCCAATCTTTTTTAAAGGCAAAATTGCCGATGGGGTAAAATCGGTGGCCAATAGCCAGTTGAAGTCCGAACTCAATTTTTCGGACATGGATATCTCTTTTTTCGACCATTTTCCCCGGTTGACCATCGGGTTGCACAACTTTCTGCTGAAGGGTTCTGAACCCTTCGACCGGGATACTTTAATCTGGGCCAAAGAGGTCTCTTTTGGCGTTGATGTACTGAGCCTTTTCGGCGATTCAATCGGGATCAACAGGGTTTATCTGGAGCGGGCACACGTAAAAATTAAATATAATGAAACAGGCGATGCAAATTTTAATGTTTACCGGAGCTCAGATTCTATCCCTGCAAAAAGCGATACTGCCGCTGGCGCCACTGCAAATATAAGTATTGAGGAAATCCATTTTTCCGATTGCCGCTTTACCTATTCTGATCCATCCATTCCCCTGGAAATTGACCTGAAAGGATTCAATTATAAAGGGAAAAGCAGCATCAGCAAGGAGCTGCTTTCACTGACTTCACGAATCACCGTTGATTCTCTCGATTTTCTCCTGGACAACCGTTATTATCTCCGATCAAAACCTGTGGAAGCAAAGCTTACCACAAAAATCAACCTTTCGGACCTGACTCTCTTTTTTGAGAAAAATGACCTGAAAATTAAAGATATGCCGGTGAATTTTAACGGCCGGTTTAATTTTCAGAAAGATGGGTACCAATTGACACTCCGGCTCCTTTCGATTTATGAAAAAGAGGTTTTCAGCGCCGCCCTTCGCCTGACCAGCGCCGAAAAACTGCATCTTTTTGTCCGGGTCAATACGGTTCTGGATTTAGCTAAATGGAGCAAGGCTTTGGGTGTTGACCAGGTTGACCTTCGAGGGTTGATCAATTTTAATTTCAATGCTGAAGGGATATATGAAACCGGTCAGAACCCCCATAGTTCAAAACCCGATACGGTGTTGTTGAGCATACCGAAGTTCACCATCTCTTCCACCTTAACCGACGGTTATCTGAAATACCGTGATCTTCCGGAGGCATTGACGAACATTACCTTTGATTTGAATGCAGGCGTTACCGACAATAACTACCGGCACATCCAGGTGAAATTGGATAAATTCAAGGCCCGTTGCCTGAAAAATAACCTGGAGGGTTTTTTACATATTGCAGGGCTGGAAGATTTTCCGGTGGCAGCAAGGGTAAAAACCCGCTGTGACCTGGCCTCGTTAAAACAGGTTATTCCCCTGGACAGCCTTGATCTTGCCGGGATGCTCGATGTGGATGTGGATATTCACGGAAAGTATGCCCCTGAAAAAAAGCTCTTTCCGGTGTCAACGGTAACTCTTTTGTTAACCAATGGATCGCTCCGGACGAAATACTATCCCCATCCGATTGAAAAAATCGACCTGAACGCTTCTGTGACGAATGCTACCGGCCAGCTCAGGGATACCCGTATAATACTCTCTCCGCTCTCTTTCCTTTTTGAAGGGAATCCTTTTGAAATCAGGGCTGATATCACAAACCCCGACAATGTTGTATATGATATAACCTCTCAGGGAGTGGTTGACATAGCCCGTGTTTATAAATTATTTTCGCGCGAAGGGATGGACCTGGATGGCAGGATTGAAACCAATGTCTCACTTAAAGGCAGGCAAAGCGATGCCATGGCCGGCCACTATGACCGCCTGCACAACAAGGGCCGTCTTATCTTGCGCAATATCGGTTTTACTTCAGGATACCTGCCCCTTAAGATCATCCTTAAAGAGGGGGTGTTCCGGTTTGATCATGACAACCTGTGGTTCGAAAAATTTTTAGCCTTATATGGCGCTTCTGATATCCGGCTTGACGGGCATCTCAGCAACGTGGTAAATTATGTATTTTCCGACCATCAAAAACTGAAAGGAAGTTTTCAGTTTTATTCAAAATTTTTATTGGCTGATCAGTTTATGTCGCCCATCAAGGATCCGGGGCAGGAGGTGGCCACCTCAGAAGAGCCACTACCGGAGGGGGTTATCGTCATACCAGAAAACCTGAGTATGGCCATCACTGCCAACCTGGAAAAAATACGTTTTCAGGATATGGATATTTATGACTTCCTGGCGAAGGCAGAGCTCCGCGATGGAATGGTGTTGCTCAAGGGTATGCAATTTACCCTGATCGGGGCTCCGATGACTATGGATGCATCCTACGGGAGCATCAACAGAGCAAAAGCTTTTTTCGATTTTCACATAACGGCAAAAGATTTCGATATAAAAAGGGCTTATGATGAAATTGCACTTTTCCGGAACCTTTCCTCCTCGGCGGCTCATGCCGAAGGAATTGTATCGTTGGATTATAGCCTGAAAGGAAAACTCAGCGCAGGGATGGCCCCGGTTTATCCCTCACTTGACGGATCTGGCACACTGACCCTTTCGAAAGTGAAGGTGATGGGGCTAAAACTTTTAACGGTGGTGGGAAAGAGTACGGGCAAGGAAAAACTTTCCAATCCCGATCTCTCAAAGGTTGACCTGAAAACAACGATCAGGAACAATGTGATCACGCTGGATCAGACAAAAATGAAAATCTCGGGATTTCGCTTGAAGGTTTCGGGGACCACCAACTTCAATGGGGAACTCAGCCTGAAAATGAGGATAGGTCTGCCGCCACTGGGCATAATTGGCATTCCCTTGCGCATCCTGGGTACTACCGATGAGCCGAAAATAAAATATGGAAGAGGCAACACCGATGATCCTGCGGATGAAACTGAATATACCGATGAGATGCCTGATGATTTAAAAGAAAAACTCAGGAATGCAAAGGAGGATGATTTAGATGATGATCAGCCGGATGAGCGGTAATTTGAACAGGTTAGAACAAGTTAAACCAGGTTAACCTGGTCTAACCTGTTCAACCTGTCCGCTAGTTAACGATCTGTACCGGTTTCAAAATATTTTTACCAAGTTCAACGGCTTTTTCGTTTTCCGGGATCAGGTTATGGTGACGGGCTGGCAGTGATTTTTCAAGTCCTTTGTGAAGGAATTCCGGAGCAACCAGTGGTTTCAATTTAAGGAAGCCCCCCAGGACGATCATATTGAATATTTTGGAAAACCCGGCTTTGGCCGCTTCGTCAGCAGCTTCAATGGAATAGATGTTGATATCTTTTCGTTCGGGGTGACGGCTGATCCCATTTGGGTCATAGATAAGCAGTCCTCCGGGTTTCACGGTTTTTTCGAATTTATCCATGGATTGTTGGTTGAGGAGTATAGCCGTGTCGTAGGCGTTCAGGATGGGGGAACTGATCCGTTCATCACTGACGATAACGGTGACATTGGCAGTGCCACCCCTCATTTCGGGACCGTAAGAAGGCATCCAGCTGACCTCTTTATTTTGCATAACACCCGAATAGGCAAGGATTTTTCCCATGGAAAGAACGCCTTGTCCACCAAACCCGGCAATGATTATCTCTTCTGTCATTTTGATTTACGATTTACGATTTACGATTTACGATTTTGCCGTTTCGCTATTTTTAGTTTCGCTACTTCGCTATCTCGCTATTTCGCTACTTCAATTAGTTTTCCATCTACTTTTATATCTCCCAGTGGATAAAACGGGAACATATTATCTTCCATCCATTTATTGGCCTGTACCGGGGTCATTTTCCAACCGGAGTTACAGTTTGAAACGACTTCGATCCATCCGACTCCTTTTTTTTCTTTTTGGATATCAAAAGCTTTTCGGATTGCTTTTTTTGTTTTCCGGGCATTTCCCGGAGTGTGTACACTTTGGCGTGTAACATAATGTGTTCCGGGAAGCTGGGCAACGAGTTCGGTCATTTTCAGGGGATAGCCCATGGTAAGGACATCTCTCCCGTATGGTGATGTAGATGAACGCATTCCGGGAAGTGTCGTGGGGGCCATTTGTCCTCCGGTCATCCCATAAATACCGTTATTGATAAAGATGATGGTTATGTTTTCACCGCGGTTGCAAGCATGGATGGTTTCGGCGGTCCCGATGGCGGCAAGGTCCCCATCGCCCTGGTAAGTAAAAACGAAACGGTGTGGCCACAAGCGTTTGATGGCAGTTGCCAATGCGGGGGCCCGGCCATGAGCTGCGCCCAGCATATCAATATCAAGAAAGTCATAAGCCAGAACCGAACATCCGACCGGGGAGACGCCGATGGTATCTCCCTGGATGTCCATCTCTTCAATAACTTCCATCAAAATGCGGTGAACGGTGCCATGACCGCAACCGGGGCAATAGCTCAGGGGCCTGTCGACCATCAGGTCGGTTTTTTTATAGACGATATTTTCCGGTTTTCTAATTTCGGGTTTTGCAAAAAGTTCTTCCATATCAGCCTCCGATAATTTTTTGTTCCAGCGCTCTGACGACTTCATCCGGAGAAGGGATGATGCCTCCAAAGCGTCCGAAGTGTTCTATTTTTACATTCAGGCCAACCGACAGTTTTACATCTTCGATCATTTGGCCGGCGTTCATTTCCACTACGAGGACTCCTTTTACCCGTTTGATGGTGGAAGCAATTTGTTGAACCGGAAAGGGGAAAAGGGTAATCGGACGGAACAGGCCGACTTTGATTCCTTTAGCGCGGGCCAGGTCGGTGGCTTTTTGACAAATCCTTGCAGAAAGTCCGAAAGCGACAAAAAGATATTCAGCATCTTCGCAATGGATCTCTTCGTACATGATTTCGTTTTCCTCTATTTTTTTATATTTGGCCTGGAGTTTCAGGTTAACGCGTTCTTGGCCTGCAGGGTCGAGGTCCAGGGAAGTTATGATAATATGGTCGCGGTTTTTCAATTTTCCGGTTGCCGCCCATGGACATTGTGCGATAACTTCTTCATCGGTACGTCGTGGGATCTGGTCAAATAAAACGACCTTTTCCATCATTTGGCCGACAGCGCCATCGGAAAGAAGCATCACCGGTGTCCGGTATTTAAAAGCCAGGTCAAACCCTAATTTCACGTGGTCGCACATTTCCTGAACAGAGGCAGGGGCCAGGACAATCAATTTGTAATCGCCATGACCTCCCCCTTTCACAGCCTGAAAATAATCGGCCTGAGAGGGTTGAATGGTCCCTAAACCGGGACCACCGCGGACCACATTCACAATTACAGCCGGAAGTTCAGCGCCGGCCATATAACTGATCCCTTCCTGCATCAGGCTGATCCCGGGGCTGGAAGAAGAGGTTATTACCTTTTTTCCGGTCCCGGCAGCGCCATAAATCATGTTGATGGAAGCTACTTCGCTTTCAGCCTGAAGTACCACCATTCCCGTCCGATCATATGGTTTTTCAGCCATGAGGTATTCCATGACTTCGGACTGGGGTGTGATCGGGTAACCAAAATAGCCATCACAACCAGCACGGATTGCTGCTTCGGCGACGGCTTCGTTGCCTTTCATTAATCTAAGTTCACCCATGGGTTTTGTTTTTAAATTTTTATTCGGTTGTGACTTTTGCACGATAAACGGTAATTACCCCGTCGGGACAAACAATCGCACAATTCGTACATCCGGTACATTCATCGTTTACCTTCATGGCATAATGGTAACCTTTGCTGTTCACCTCCTTCGACATTGCGATTACGCCAAACGGACAGGCGGCAATACAGACTTCGCAGCCTTTACAGCGCTCCGTATTGATCACAATATCACCTTTTATTTTAGCCATAGTTGTATGGATTATAGGTATTTGTAATAGATACCACGAAAGTAAGGATTTTTTTCCGAACCGGTATCCACACAAATGGGGGAAAATTGAAAATAGGAGCTAATTTAGAATGAGTATACCTTGGAGGACATGTTGAACAGGTTGGCCAGGTTAACCAGGTTAAACCAGTTGGACAGGTTATATAGGATTATCTTTTTACGATAAAGTCGGCCATATGACGAAAATAATTTTCATTGAAGCGGGGATCGATTTTCTGATAAAATCCAATGAGTAGTCTTGATTTTCTGCGGATACGGGTATTTTGATCAACGACGGCCCAGAATTTGGTGTCCCCGGAAAACAGGTTTTGGGCAAACACATTCACATCTTCTTCAAGCGATGCCTGTGAGTAACGGGTCAGGAACCCCTGTGTATAGTAATCCGGGTTTAGCTTCAGGGAAGCCTCTCCGTTTATTATGGCGTCAACCCCTCCATTTCCGTATTTGAAATCCGGAGGGTTGACTGCTTCCCATTCACCGGAATTGAAAAACCAGGAATAGGTGCGTTTCAGGATACTTGAAAATTCATGATGGAAAATCCCTTCGATGTATTTATCGGTAAAGAATGGATTATTTTCATCATCGCAGATATACAATGTATTGTGCACGTTGGTCCCTCCAAAAGGCACTCCGTAAAACCGCATTTTTTTCAAGGCATATATCCGGTCCAGGTTTTCGCGTATGACCAGATCGGGATATTTTTCAAAAGCCCTGTTCAGGATATTTATAACCCTTAAACGTTCCATTCGGGACAATGGTTCGGCTTCTGCATTGATTCGGCCACCATACCAGTGTTTTGGAAAAATCTGATCCTGAAAAGAAAAAAATATTTCTGTTTTGGTACGCTCATCCACATACATATCCAGAGGAGATGAACTTCCAAGGAACAACAATACAATACCTAAAAAAGGCAACCCCTTTTTTAATGAACCTTAAATCCGCGACGAAGTTATGAACAAAAGCCGTCAAAACATTGTGTATAAG
>DYSO01000218.1 GCA_020718225.1 Draconibacterium orientale
ATAACAGTGTACCGGTATAATTGCTCGCTGTCAAATCAGAGAATCCGCAATAATCGGCTACTGAAACAGTCGGAGCGCCGGGTATGGCTTGCACAGAAATTAAAACCGGACTTGTTGGTTCCTCTGAACTACAGGAGCCTTCTAAAGTCCAGCGACGAAATTGTTGACTGATATCAAATCCTGCTGTGAAAGAAAGATTTTTCTCTGTTTCCCCGCTTATTGCCGACCAAAATGAGGAAGGTGGGGTATTTGACTCCCATCTGTAAGTAATTCCATCCCCCTGATCTGAACCGATGATTGTCTCCGGAATATTACCGGAACAGATGGTTTGGCTGGAAGCAATCGTTCCGGGTATTAATATAGATCCAACTGCAATGGTAACAGAAGCAGTCGGAGCCGGAGAAGTGCATGAATTTTCGCCGATGGTTGATATTGTTGTCCTACGGTAATAGGTTGTCTCCGTTAAAACTCCTGGTGCATAACCCTGGTCAGTTGCTCCGGGTATGACAAACCATTGTTGCCCATCGTGACTATATTCCCAAAGGTAAGAAATTACCCCGGAACCTGTTCCGGGAACAGTTGGGTTTAATGGAACCGGTGTTTCTCCGTAGCAAATGGTTTGTGATCCAGCTATTGCCCCTGCTGTGGGTACGCTTTGTACTTCCATAACAACGGGTACGGTTGGATCCGTACATTCGGTTGAACCAATGGCAGAGGTCAGGATCCTTCGAAACATCGTCGTGGCAGTCAACGCTTCAGGGGAATACTCCAAGTTTGTGGCGCCAGGTATCACAGCCCATGTACTACCCCCATTATTGCTCCTTTCCCAGGAATAGGTAACAATTCCGTTTCCTGTTCCGGGGGAGGTGGACTCAATTTCATCAGGAATACTTCCATAACAAACCGTCTGACTTGTAGCAATCGAACCTGCAATGGCAATGCAGGTATCATTAAGCACACCTGTAATTTCAATATCGTCAATAGCCCACCAATATCCATAGGTTCCTGTGTAATTCCATTTAAATCTTACCTGGCTCCTTTGTGCAACCGCCGGAATTGATTGTGAAAACAGGGCCGGATTTGATGTTGTAGATGTAAAAGTTTGGATCGGATTCCATGTAGAACCATTATTGATGCTATAGGATAAAGTCCCCGATGATCCAAAATAGCTTTTAAAATTATGTTTAAAACTCAATGTTACAGAAGCATAATCAGAGAGGTCAAGAAGGGGTGAAACGAGATCCGCATTTTGCGAGTTACCATTACCATAATCATCACTATTTAAAAAGGCATAGTTTCCGGTCAGTGCAGGTACGGGATAACTGCCGATCGTACCAAACTGCCAGATTTGCCCATTCCCCTGATGATCATTCTGAGACCAGCAGGAAGGAATGGAGGAGGTAATAAAACTTTCTGTAAAAGGAGGGGAATAGGTCCCGCAAACAGTTGTAAAAGTTATATCATTCCCATTTGAAGTCCCGTCGGCATTTATCGCAACCAGCCTACAGTGGTAAGTTGTACCTATATTTAAACCGGAAATTAGGACATTAACGGCGATATTGGCCGTACCGGAACCGGCAGGCGTAAATGGTGTTGAATTTCCATAACTTTCCGTAAGACCCCATTCAAAATGATAATTTGTTGCTAAACCACCCGGGTTTACAGTCCCGTTTAAAGTCCCTGAAGAATAGGTAATTCCGGTTACCGGTAAAGTAACAACCACAGGTGAACTGTTAAATTTAAAGGATGCAATGCGGGTCTTCCAGTTGGCTGATCCCGTTGTTTGAATGTATTCTGTTGTAAACCAAAAAGTAAGGTCATCAACAGGGTCAACTGACATCATGCTGTAATCGCCCCATCTGGCTGCAGTACCGGTTTGACACCCAGAACCACTTATGATCGTTTGCTCGGAAAAGGTCATCTGATTCAGGGGGTCACCTGCCCGACGTCCGGTATAACGAATTCCCGGATATACCGAAGTGCTGTTTGACACAGAATAGCCGAGCGCTATGTCACCGGCGCTATTCATGGCAATACTGCCTATCCAGCGATGGCTGGCATCCGGGGCATAGGTCCCTTGCTGATAAATACTCCAGCCACTTCCGGAGTTTCGCAATTCATACCAACGGATCCCCGCATGGCCTGAATTATCAACATCTACGGTATGGTTGGTTACCATGGCCTGGTAACTTCCGAAATTCCGGTATTGTAAACGGTACATTAACCGGTCGGATAACGATTCAAGTTTGACCGATGTGCCCGGTTGCGGTATGCAACGCCCGCGGGTAGCTGTACAGATATCCGAATCAAAAGAGGCGGTTACCAGACTTTGCATCTCCGAGAAAGTTGAATTTGAGGTAGTGCTCCAGTCAACATGGAATTGCCATATTTTCAGATAATCCTGCGTAGGCGAAGACCAATCGTTAAAATAAGAAAAATAGTTGGGCTCATTTGGCAAAGGAGAAACGCTGCCATCCCAATCAGAAGGCAGCATACTTCCGGGATCACTGCTGGCGCCAAGATCAAAATAAACCATCCGGGCAGCGCCTCCTGTTAACATTACGGAACGTTCCAGGGCTACAGCTCCGACACCACCCCACGAAGATTGGTTAACAAACTGATTAAATGAAAGATAATATCCGTCGGGCCAAACGCCGAATTTTGGATAATCCGGCATTTTGTTTCCAAAATCAAAAACATACCGGTACCACGAACCTGTCGGATCTGATGTAGTTGATATAGCAACCAATTCCGCATTCTGAGAGGAACTGGGTAAGGAAAACTGAGAAATTATCCACCGATCTGCAGCCTGATCGTATAATACAACCGGGTCGCCACTTCCAACGCCATTCCATGGAGCCGGAATACCAGCCCATATGGTATTTAAGGAAGCAGGTCCAAACAAGGTAGCTCCTGCTTTTGAAAATACAGCAAAATTCATATTGACTACCTGCACATAAGCGTTGCCACTTACATCGCCCTGGGTATCCGGCGGGTAAACCCCCGATAAGTTTCCTACTCCATCAAAATTCTGTTGTGGCGCCTTTGTATATGGCGCTACACCGCCGTCATTTTTTTGCCAGACCGGATCTTCTGGTAAAATAAATGGATTTGAATTCAAATGATTGAATTCTCTCATCCCGATTTTATTTGGGACTTCGCTGAGACCACTCCCTTTAGGGACAGGTGCAATTATTTTCATATCGCGAAGGGGCGGCGTAACATCGTAATAAATAGCCTGCCTTACCGACGAAGGATGAAAAACCGTTTGTTGTCCAACTAATAAATTCGGGTAAATACCCAGGATCAAAATAAGAATTGAGTAAATCTGTTTCATATCGGGAAAAATTTCTACATTGTAAATATACAACATTACAACAGTGAAAAAAATAAAACTTGCAGTTTACCAGGAAAAAAAAGAGAGCCGTTCCAGATTATTGGAACGGCTCTCTTTTAATATTCAGAACCTTGGACTTCCTACAAACCCTTACCGGTTTACAAGAACCTTACGGATCACTTTAT
>DYSO01000062.1 GCA_020718225.1 Draconibacterium orientale
CTTCTGGAAATACTATTCGTCAAGTGAAAATTTATAAGGATTGTACATTACTTAGCAATATTGTACTGTCGATTGGAGAAATTAATTCAACTATAAATACATCAACGAAATTAAGATTTGCTAACAATATACCACTGAGTACGACTCTGCATGGTAAAATTGATGACATCCGCATTTACAACCGTGCCTTGATTGAAAGTGAAATCCAAGCACTTTATCTTGAAGGGGAACAGCCGCCTCTTATTGTTACCTCCCCCAACGGCGGCGAAAGATGGAAAGTGAGGGATATCCAACCGATAACGTGGACCAGCAGTGGGGTTGACAATATTAAAATTGAGTATTCAATCGACAACGGAATATTTTGGGCTATCATTGCAGAAAGCACCGCAGCTACTTCTGGATCTTATTCCTGGACAGTTCCCGATACCCCATCGGAATTATGCCTTGTGAAAATCACAAGTACCACAGATGGAACCATTTTTGATCAGAGCGATGCAGTTTTTACCATTTATAAAGAGACAAATGCTCAGATAGCAGTCACTTCTCCCAATGGTGGTGAACGATGGAAAGTAGGCGATATCCACCCGATCACCTGGACAAGCAGCGGGGTTGACAATGTGAAAATTGAATATTCAATCGACAGCGGATTATTTTGGGCAACAATCATTGAAAATACTTCAGCCTCTCCCGGCTCTTATTCATGGACTGTTCCGGATAACCCTACGGAATTATGCCTGGTTAAAATCACAAGTACCACAGATGGAACCATTTTTGATGAGAGCAATGCTGTATTTTCAATTCACAATGAGGTATCCATCTTAATCCCAAACACCTTTACTCCCAATGACGATGGCTATAACGATTCTTTCGGACCCGTTACAAGGGGTATCGGATCATTGGAAATGAACATCAACGACCTCAATGGCCGGTTTGTCCATAAGATTGATTCGGTAAACGGGCGTTGGGATGGCAATATGCCTTCGCGATCTAAAGCCCCCCAGGGTGTCTATTTTTATCTCCTGAAAGCGATGGGATACGATTCGCTCGAGTATATCCGCGATGAAACGTGAACCTCTACCGCGATCTGATTGACCTTACTCCTAATCCGGTAAAATCAAAGGCGGTCCTTGATCTGGGCGGAAGTTTTCAGGCAGATAAAACCATCTCAATTTATAATTCTACGGGCAGCCTGGTGCGAAAATGGACCACGACAGACGATGTCGTTCAGCTTGACCTTTCGTTTTTAAATGCCGGATTGTATATTCTCAAAGCTGCCGATGCAGAGCAGGTAAGCATTGTTAAATTCATTAAAGAGTAACGCCATGCAAAGAAATATCTTAAAAACCACGCTTATCCTTGCCATCCTGGGCCTGTATTTCAACTCGTGGGGACAAAACAAGTACGTGATCATGGGTAACAGGGCTTATGAATACAAGCAATACATCCTGGCCATTGAAAACTACACCAAAGCCCTCGATAAATTCGACGGAGAGAGCGTTGAACGCAACAAGGTTGTCTTTAATCTGGCCGATTGCTACAGGCTGACAAACGACCAGCGGAAAGCGGAGATTAACTTCCAGCGGCTGGTGAAAAACAGGTACGCCGATGA
Source organism: Draconibacterium orientale (assembly GCA_020718225.1). Taxonomy (GTDB): domain Bacteria; phylum Bacteroidota; class Bacteroidia; order Bacteroidales; family FEN-979; genus CAIVAT01. The sequence goes on from DYSO01000062.1 coordinate 1,610, forward strand.
AAAACCATTGGTATATCTCTACTATGCCTCAGCGCTCAGCGCCCAGGGAAAATATAACGAAGCCTTGCCCATGTACAATCAGTACCTTGTCAAAGTCCCCGGCGACCCAATGGCTTTATCAGGCAAAGCATCCTGCGAGCTGAGCTTGCAGGATACCGTCACCTGCTCACGATGGATCATTAAGAACATTCGTGAAATCAATTCACCGGATGATGATTTTGCTGCCGTTTACGGAGATAATAAATTCAAAATGGGCGCGACCCGTGGTGATCTATTCCGATAGTCTGGGCAATGTGGGCCATCCGGCTACCACGGCCAATGGCCTCACCCTGATATTTGCCTCCAACCGCCCGAGGGGCATCGGAGGCAAAGACCTGTGGAAAGTAACCCGTCCATCGGAGCGAAAACCCTTTGGTCCAGCCGAAAACCTGGGGCCTGTGATCAATACAACGGGCGATGAGATGTTCCCTTCGCTTTTTACCGACTCGGTACTGTACTTTGCTTCAAATGGACGAACCGGATTTGGTGGATTGGATATTTATCGTGTTACCCTTGGAAAAAACGGGTTATTGGAAGTTGAACATCTGCCGCGTACTATTAACTCTGCTGCCGATGATTTCGCCATGAGCTTTGAAGGAAACAGGGAAAAAGGTTTCTTTACCTCACGCAGGGCCGGAGGGAAAGGGGGCGACGACATCTATTCTTTTGAGAAAATAACCCGGAAAATCTCGCTACAGGGATCGGTCAGGGATGAAGTTACCCAAAAGCCCATGCAGCGGCTGCCATTCTTGATTATCGATGAGAAAAACGATACCATGAGCGTTGTTACCGATGATTCTGGCACATTTCTTTTATCCGGTGGACAAATTGTGGAGAGAAGCAAATATACCCTGATCTTTTCCAAAGATAATTATTTTACAAAAAAGAAAGAGGTCAATATTGGCACACTCCGAAGCGACACATCATTCAATCTCATCCTTGTTTTGCAGCCTATTCCCGACAAGCCCATGGTACTGCCCGATATCTATTACGAATTCAATAAATGGGATCTGGCGCCAAAATACCAGGATTCGCTTATGGTACTTGTGAAGATTCTCAACGATAACCCAAAAATCGTCATTGAACTGGCCTCCCATACCGATTCGAAGGGATCGTTGGAATACAATGACACACTATCCATGAAACGGGCCGAAACAGTGGTGACATTTTTAACTGAAAAGGGCATCAATAAAGCGAGGGTGGTTGCAAAAGGTTACGGGAAACGCATGCCATTGATACTGGCAACAGATATAACCAAAGATGGCTACACGTTTCAAAAAGGGACCAAACTAACTGAAGAATATATCCTTTCCATTGCGGATCTGAAAAAAAGGGAGGTCGCTTATCAGCTAAACCGCAGGACAGAGTTTTCAGTAATCGGAAAAAATTTCAAATAAAATGAAATATCCCTCCTCCCCGGTTCCCATCTCCTTGAGGAGAGGGGTCAGGGGGTGAGGTCAAAAAATTACCACATGAAAAAACTATATTTTCTCAGTGTAAGCTTCTTCCTGCTGGCCTTTCCGGTCTTCAGTCAGGTTCAGCTAACCCAGTATTTCCTTGACGGAACGCTCTACAATCCTGCCTATGCAGGATCACAGGATGCCATCTGTGCCAACGTTTACGGACGACATTAATGGTTAGGGTTGGCTTTTTCGCTGTCAGACAAATCCATCGATTTTAGCCAATTGATCGTGGAACAACCCGGCGATCCTTTGTTGAAAACCAGGCAAAAAGATAGCGGGATAATCCCCGATATTGATTTCGGGGTTCAATACCAGGAGATGAAAAAAATCTATGTGGGGCTTTCCGGAACGAACCTGCTGGAATCCTCAGCCGATATTGGCAATGTGCGTTCCGGGCCAAAGCGGAACCTCTATTTGACAGCAGGGTATTACATCAACCTGATGGAAAGACACAAAAGGTCGCTGTACATTATCCCTTCACTGTTGGTTAAATCCAACCTGTCCAACGTTCAGTTCGACCTCTCTGCCCGGGTTGAATACAACGACCTGCTCTGGGCAGGTGTTTCGTATCGCTATCAGGATGCCGTGGCTGTGCTTGCCGGTGTCAACATCAAAGGGTTCCATATCGGCGCTTCCTACGACTTCACGACCAGTTACCTGAAGGAAGTTTCCAACGGGAGCATTGAGCTCTTTCTTGGCTATTGTTATACGCTTAAACCGCAGGAGAAACAGGGCAAAACTTATAATACCAGCCCCAAAGTGAAATACAACAGTCTGTACAATACGCGGTATTTGTAAAATCACGATTTCAGGGGCGCCAACTTTGCCGGTTCATTGGATTTGAGCAAAATCGAAAAATCATTTTGATCCAGATATCCATGAAAAAAATGGGTTACTCCGGAAAACTACAACCACCTCGCTTTTTAAGTTTCTTGAAGAAAAGTTATTCGAAAGTCAAAGAAAGCTGGAAAATCTTCGAATTCAATTTGTCTATCGATTCGGTGTAGATGTTGCCTTCATGTTTCAGGGCATCAAACAACCCGAACATCATCTTTAATTCAACGCCGAATTTGAACCATTCGTTGTAAAAGTCAAAACCCACACCCGCTTCAGCATAAATATCATTCTGGTTGAATTTTATGATCTTTTCATTTTGATTTTTTTGCTCCCTTTTTTTTGCATTGGAAGCAAGATCGAGCGTATATTGGACACCCGCCAGGAGATAAGGACGAAAGTTATTGTATCTTTTGGCTTTGAACCTGATTTCAATCGGAAAATTGATATAGGTTGAGGGAACTTTTTTACTGATTGGGACCTGCTGAATGGTGTCCTCTCCGGCAAGAATGGTATGGGTTTCAACCATATAATTCAGGGTCCGGTCGCCGAATGACAAGGATGGGATAAACCGGAGATCGAAATGATCGCCTATCCGCATATTGGCCAGGATACCTACGACAAACCCGGGAACAGGGCTTGATGAGATTGAAAGGATACGGGCTGAATCTGGTTTTGGAAGAATATCGGGAATATAGGTTGAGTCAAATACATGGCTTCGTAAATCGGAGATGGGCTTAATGGTTATAAAGCTCTGATTTACCCCTAATATAAAGCCAAAATGAATTTTTGTGTCGTCATAATGGGGCATATTCAATACTACCTTATGCTGACTCTGTAAGGTAAACGGGAATAGGAGCGCAAGGGTAAAAAGAAATAGAACAGTTCGAAATTCAGCTTTCAAAAAAAGATGATTTACATGAGAAACAATAACGCAGGAACAGGAATTTTATTTTTCAGCGCAATAGATCGAAGCAATTCCCGCGCTGAGAATGAGACAAGATTCGTTTTTCAACCCGACTCCCGAGAGGATGGCAAGAAATTTGTCACCGGATGGGAAAGCGGCAACCGATTCGGGGAGATAGGTATATGCTTTGCTGCTCCCGGAGACAATCCTGCCCATCACGGGGATGACAAACCGGGAATAAATCCCATAAAGCTGTTTCATGGGAAATGAACCGGGATGAGAAAATTCAAGGATCATCATCACCCCGCCGGGACGAAGCACCCGGCGCATCTCCCGCAATCCTTTATCCGGATTTTCGAAATTGCGCACGCCGAAAGCAACCGTTATAACATCAAAATAATCATCGGGAAAAGGCAACGATTCTGCATCCGCAACCTGAAGATGGACCACATTGGACAGACCTTTGCCATCAACCTTTGCCCGACCGATTGCCAGCATCTTTTCAGAAATATCGACCCCGGTCACTTGTACCGGCATCGCCATGGCAATGGCAATGGCCAGGTCGCCGGTGCCGGTTGCGACATCGAGTACCAAACCCGGTCGCTTTTTTTTCAATAACCCGACCAGCCGTTTACGCCATAAAAAATCGATGCCAAATGAAAGAAAATGGTTCAGAAAATCATAATCCGAGGATATATCATCGAACATCTCACGAATAGATTCCTTTTTCGAAGGTGAAGCCATAAAGAAAGTTCAACATTCAATCATTCAATCGCCCAACCACACATTCTCCGGATCTTTAAATCCAATAAAAAAGGGATCCCTTTTCTGCAAAGACAATCCCTGTTATACAATTTTTAAAGATTATTACGCTCCGAGCTGCAGCCGTTTAAACCCGGTAACCCCCAGCTCCTTGTCATTGTCGGCAATGTACTGGCGGACGGTCTTTTTGGTATCTTTAACAAAGTCCTGGTTTAAAAGGGTCATCTCTTTGAAGAATTTCTGAAGTTTCCCCTGTGCAATTTTTTCAAGCATCTCTTCCGGTTTACCTTCCTGACGGGCCTGGTCTTTTCCGATTTCCAGCTCCCGGTCAATCACTTCCTGAGAAACATTATCCTTGTCAACAGCTACCGGATTCATGGCAGCAACCTGCATGGCCAGTTCGTGACCAATTTCATGAACATTTTTAGCATCGGCTTTATTCAATCCAATGATGGTGGCCAATTTGTTGCCAAAATGATTATACGCGAAGGTCACCGGTGCTTCAACAACTTCATAATGAGAAATCTGGATTTTTTCACCGGTTTTTCCCAACAATTCATCCAGTTTTTCGGTTACCGTAATGTTCCCGATTTTCATGGGCATCAGTTCGGCAACGGAGTGAACGCGGTTTGCAAGGCCAAGGTCGAGCAGGTTTTTCGAAAAACCGATAAAATCCTCGGTTTTCCCGACAAAATCAGTCTCACAATTTACCATAATGACAGCAGCATAGGTTTTATCTTCGCTTGTTCTGGCAACGACATAACCCATATTGGCATCGCGGTCGGCCCGTTTACCGGCAATTTTTTGTCCTTTTTTTCTCAGGTTATCTATGGCTTTTTCAAAATCGCCTTCCGACTCCTGAAGGGCTTTCTTACAATCCATCATCCCTGCACCGGTCATCTGGCGCAATTTATTAACATCAGCAGCAGTAATATTCATATAGACGTTTTTGTATTTATAAATAAATTAAAATAGCGAAATAGCGAGGTAGCGAGGTAGCGAAATATAAATCGTAAATCGTAATTATTTCTTATTGCTTCTCCCCGCGGGTTTGCTAATCCGTTTGCGGGCAGGTTTGGATTTATCTTCTGCAACAGGTTCCATTCCCTTCATCTTGGAAACCTTGGTGTCAACGAAATCTTTCTTGACAATTTTAATTCCGTCTTCATCCACTTCCTCTTCTTCAATCTCTTCCAGGACTTTTGATTTCACCTTAAATTCGGTTTCCTCGCCTTCACCGCGTTCATCATCGGCTGCTTTTTTATCCCGGTCGAGTTTGCGTTCAACCAGCCCCTCTTCCATAGCCCTGACCATTGTATCGACAATGAGTGAGATGGATTTGGAAGCATCGTCGTTGGCCGGAATGGGAAAATCGACCGTCCTTGGATCAGAATTGGTATCAACAATGGCGAAGGTGGGAATGTTCAGTTTTCTCGCTTCGGCTAAGGCAATATGTTCTTTCAGGATATCGACAATGAAGATGGCTGCCGGCAACCGGTTCAGATCGGCAATGGAGCCCAGGTTTTTCTCTAATTTGGCACGTTCCCGGGTGAGGGTAAGACGTTCTTTCTTGGAGAGGTTGGCATAGGAGGGACTGGCCATCAGCTTATCGATGGAGATCATCTTGCGCACAGCCTTGCGGATGGTGGCAAAATTGGTTAGCATCCCACCGGGCCATCGCTCTGTTACATAAGGCATATTGACCCGTCTGACATGTTCGCCGACAATTTCCTTGGCCTGTTTTTTGGTTGCTACGAAAAGCACTTTTTTCCCTGATTTGGCAATTTGTTTCAACGCAGAGGCAGCTTCGTCGATTTTTGCCATCGTTTTATAGAGATCTATAATATGGATCCCGTTACGTTCCATGAAAATATAGGGGGCCATGGCAGGGTTCCATTTTCTGCGAAGGTGACCAAAATGGACACCGGCATCCAACAATGAATCAAAATTTGTTCTTGACATATATTATTTCTAAGAATTCTAAAATGTTAGCGTTTACTGAACTGGAATCTTTTCCTGGCTTTTTTCTGGCCGAATTTTTTACGTTCCACCATACGGGGATCACGCATTAACAATCCTTTGGCTTTCAGTGCGGGGCGAAATTCTTCATTAATTTCGCAAAGCGCCCGCGAAATGGCCAAAGCCAGCGCTTCTGCCTGTCCGCGGATACCACCTCCGTCGAGGTTGACTTTCAGGTCGTATTTACCCTGATTACTGGTCACCTCAAAAGGTTCGGTTACCTTGAACTGCAGGATTGGGGTAGGAAAATAATTCTTAAAATCACGGCCATTCACGGTTATAACACCGGAACCGTCTTTAAGATAAATTCTTGCAACGGCAGTCTTCCGCCTGCCGAGGGTGTTGATCACTTCCATATTACTTGATTGAGGTTAATTTCATGGGTTTCGGTTGCTGTGCCTGATGAGGATGTTCGGGACCTGCGTATACAAACAGGTTGCGGAACAAATCACGTCCCAGCCTGTTTTTCGGGAGCATGCCACGAACTGCTTTCTCCACGACGGATGTTGGCTTTTTCGATAGAAGTTTCAAAGGGGTTTCCTCTTTCTGGCCTCCCGGATATCCGGAATGGCTGAGGTAAATTTTCTCTTCCATCTTTTTACCGGTGAGTTGGATCTTTTCGGCATTGATGATGACAACATTATCACCACAATCAACATGCGGTGTATAATTGGTTTTTGTCTTCCCCTTCAGCAGCATGGCCACTTTGGCAGCCAAACGGCCCAGTACCTGGCCTTCAGCATCAATGAGCACCCACTCCTTTGTCACCGTTGCCGCATTTGCGCTGACGGTTTTGTAACTTAACGTATTCATGCTTTTTTCCTGATTTTTGATATAATATGAACCCTTTTTCTTCTGAAAAGGGGTGCAAAGATATAAGTATAATTCCGAATCAACAAGACAATCAACGAATAATTGGTTAAAAAAACATCGTATCCTTTATTTTGTTACATTTATTTGTAATTTTATGCTTTATTTTGTTACAAATATTGAGCCCACTCTGAAACCATCACTTTTCATTATAACCTCAAATAAGGATGTTCGAACGGATTTTTTTACATAAACTGTCAAAAACAAAACCCTTTCTCATTTTTGGCGCCAAAGGGAGTGGTAAAACCACGCTGACCAAACAGTTTGGCTCCCAATTTAAAAATGTCATTCATCTGGATCTGGATACCATTGCTGACCGGAACATCTTTTTTCGATCCTCAAACCCGGAAGAAGTATTAAAAGCAATAAGCTTCTTAAAGGAAAAAGAGATCCTCGGTAAGGAGACCCTGCTGATCCTGGATGAAATCGGCCGTTCGCCGGAAACATCCCGCTGGGTAAACCAGGTCCAAAGCCACGCCAGGCCGTCGATCATCGCTACCGCTTCGTTTCAAACAGAACAAACCCATTTACTGACCAACCCTCCGACAGGTTTGATGGATCCCGTTTTTCTTCCTCCGTTCACTTTTGAGGAGTTCATCATGATCATGGACGACCAGGCTGCATTGGATGCTTACCGCGAAGCTCCGGTTCCGGTATATGCACACGGGAAACTGTTACACTATTTCCACATCTATGCTTTGATTGGCGGAATGCCTGAAATTATGATGGAATATGCTGAACATCGCCATTTGAAAGGATTGCACCCTGTTTACGAAAAAATTGAAACCTCCTTTCTTCAATCCATCGAAAATATGAATGCTGGAAAAACAAGGAGAAAATTAGCCGGAGAAGTTCTTCAGAATATATATCCATATGCATCAACCCGCATCCATTTCAAACGATTTGGAAACCTTGAAAAACAGAGCAGGGAGATGGGACAGGCTTTCAGGATGCTGGAGGAGGCCTTCCTGCTTCAACTGATCTACCCGGTGACTTCCCGGTCGCTGCCCATGCACCCCGACAAGAAAAGGTTCCCGAGAGTCCAGGTAATCGATAGCGGAATGGTCAACTATTTCTCAGGGACCCAAAAACCTGTGTTCCGGTCGCAAGATATGAATGCCCTGTTCAAAGGCCAGATTGCCCGACAGATAGCCGGCCAGGAGATCCTCGCCACTGAAATTAAAAACGATGGCCAACGGCTGAATTTCTGGGTCCGTGATAAACCCCAGTCAACGGCTGAAATCGATTTTCTTCTGGAATACCAGGACATGGCCATCCCGGTCGAAGTCAAATCGGGGGAACCCGGCCGTTTGCGCTCCCTGCACCAGTTCATGGATATGGCCCCCCATCCCTTTGCCATTCAACTACATGCCTCAAAAACCGGCATTCAACAAACACAAACCATAAAAGGAAAAAAGTTTTTCCTGCTGAGCCTCCCCTATTTCCTGGCCGGAAAAATCAGGGGGCACCTCGAAGGATTTAAAAAATTTGTGGAAATATAATTTTTGCACTACACGGAAAAAACATAAACCCTCCCGAACTTTTTGACGATCATTTTTTAAGGCAAAATGGCTAATGCCAGCTTTGTTGCCATGGGATAGGTATGTACGGACGCGAAAGACGCTGTTTTTTAAAGCGCTGATATTCAGCTATAAATAAAATAGGAGGTAAAATTAGGTTTTTAGAAAATTATACTATATATTTGTGTCTAAACTGGCATTAAAAAAAGTAGTTTTCAGAGGTGCCCATAAGTTATTTCGGTTTCAAATAGAAAAAACAACATAACTTATATTGCATTTGTTTAGCTTGATAAATATTTTCGATGAAACCTGCAATTTTTTCTTTCGTCATGGCCATGGCTTTTGCATCTGTATTAATGGGGCAAAATCCACGTAACATCTTGATTTACAACCTTACAAGCACCGACTGCGGCCCTTGCTCCTGTATGGATTCCCTTTTTGAACGGATCATCCTGCCAGAATTTCCCAGGACCATCATCGTGGCGCTCCATGGCATAGGTTCTGCATTCCGTGGCTACCAGGGCGACAGCGCCCGGGACTATTTCCGTGCCAGTTATGAGCCCAGCGGCTTTATCGACGGATTGGGCTACGACGTCGATTATACGGCCATCAAAGACTCCCTTACGCACCGATATGCCCAGTTTGCCGAGGCTCCCGTCAACATTCATCTCCTGTCAAAATCCTGGGACCCAAATACCAGGAAAGTTGACTTTTCTATGGATATCACCAACCTCGGCACGGCATTGACAGGATTGTTCAAAATCAATGTCATTGTTACCGAAAACAACATTCACCATACGCATCGGACGGCCACCGGGTGCTCTACCCCCGATAACCCATATGGTCTGCCGTTCCGTGATGATTATTACAACCACTGGGTTGCACGCAGCCTGATATACTATTCTTTCGGCGACTCCCTCATCGGACCTTCCTGGCCTGCCCAACACACCATTTCCCGATCCTGTTCTTTCGACATTGATACCTCCTGGGTCCCCCAGAACTGCAACTTCGTTGTAGTTGTTTACCGAAATGCCGATTCACTCTATAAAGCAAATGTCCAACAGGCTATCATACAATCAATTACCAATGGTATCGGAATCCCTGAAGATAAACCCCACCAGGAAACCATCCTTCGAATGTTCCCAAACCCTTCCAATGGTCCCGCCAACATTCATCTTAACATCTTATCCGAAGGGTTCTACCGGTTAACCATTTTTGATGTCAACGGTAACGAAGTGGAAAACCTCCTTCAGGATCATTTAAAACCGGGAATATTGAACCTGAAAACCAACATCCGGAAATATCCGTCATCCATCTATGTCGCCGTTCTGACAACCCCCTGGGGGACTTTAACGGAAAAATTTATCGTACCTTAATAAGGGTGCAGGGACCGGTAACACTATACTAATAGAAAGAACCGGGGAAAGGGTTACAAAACAGGTTCCCTGTAAGGTGTGATATTTTTTTTAACTTTGCTTTTTTTTCATGTCGATCCTAATTAACCACATTTCGAAGATGTATGGGGCCCAGAAAGCCCTCGACGACATTTCGCTCGAAGTTAAACCAGGGGAGATCGTGGGCCTTCTGGGCCCCAACGGCGCAGGAAAAAGTACACTGATGAAGATACTCACCTGTTTCATCCCTCCTACTTCGGGCGATGCATCGGTTTGCAGTTTCGACGTTCTGGAACAATCCATCAATGTGCGGAAAAAGGTCGGTTACCTTCCCGAAAATAACCCGCTTTACACCGATCTTTATGTGAAGGAATTTCTCGGTTTCATCGCCGGAACGCACGGACTAAAGGGAAATCATGACAAAAGGGTTATCGAAATGATCGAACTTACCGGTCTCCGGCAAGAGCAACATAAAAAAATCGGGGCCCTGTCGAAAGGATACCGTCAGCGCGTCGGACTTGCCCAGGCGCTGATCCACGACCCGGAAGTGCTTATCCTTGATGAACCTACTTCAGGACTCGATCCCAACCAGATCCTCGAAATCCGGGGCCTTATAACGGAAATCGGGAAAACCAAAACCATCATGATGTCAACCCACATCATGCAGGAGGTGGAAGCAATATGCAACCGCGCCATCATCATCCATAAAGGTAAAATTGTTGCCGATGATTCAACCCGTAACCTGCAACATCTCGGCACCGCAACCCTTGTAAAAGTTGAGTTCAACCCCGAAACTTCAGCAAAACTTTTAAAAACCATCCCGGGCGTAACCGAAGCAATACCGGTCTTTTCCTCACCGGTTGTTCCAAACTCCTTATCCGGTGCCCCGAATCCAACTTCCCGGCACTGGCGCCTTTCATCCAAACCCGGCGTTGATATCCGCGCCGACGTTTTCAAATTTGCCGTCGAAAACCAACTCACCGTTCTGTCACTTCAACAGGAAGAACAAAAACTGGAAGAAGTGTTCCAGGAGCTGACAAAGAATTAGTTTTACAGGTGGACAGGTGGATAATCCCCCTTCTCCCTTGGGAGAAGGGGGTAAGGGGGATGAGGTACCCTGGAACAGGGGGTAAGGGGGATGAGGGTCCCTGGAACAGGGGGTTAGGGGGATGAGGGTCCCTGGAACAGACCGCTGAAATAACTTTTATCGGAAGTTTTTTGCGAATAATAAAAATTACTATTTTTGCTGCCAGATTAGTGGATAGATTTGATTGATTGCAACCACTGGAAAAAAATGCTAAAACAACCTTTTCTCCCGTCAATCAAAAATCAAATCCTTATTTAGTGCAAAGTGCAAAACATGAAGTATTGTAAAAACAATTCGTAATTCGTAATTCGTAATTTTTTTCTTATGGGATATTTATTTACATCGGAGTCCGTATCAGAAGGACATCCCGATAAAGTTGCCGATCAGATATCGGATGCATTGCTCGATGAATTTCTTCGCTGGGACCCTGAATCCAAAGTCGCCTGCGAAACATTTGTAACCACCGGCCTCGTGGTATGTGGCGGTGAAGTAAAGACTTCCGGCTGGGTTGACGTACAGGAGACTGCGCGCAAAGTGATACGGAACATCGGATACACCAAAGCCGAGTACCGTTTCGATAGCGAGTCGTGCGGGGTGATCTCCACGATTCACGAACAGTCGGCCGACATCAACCAGGGTGTTGAGCGCGAGAAAAAAGAGGACCAGGGCGCCGGCGACCAAGGGATGATGTTCGGATATGCCTGCAACGAAATGGACAACCTGATGCCCATGTCGATCGAACTGGCGCACATTATGTTACAGGAGTTGGCTGCCATACGTCGCGAAGGGAAACAGATGAAGTACCTGCGTCCCGACAGCAAATCGCAGGTCACCATTGAATACGACGACAACGGGAAACCCTTGCGCATCGATACCATCGTAATCAGCACCCAGCACGATGATTTTATTCAGCCAAAAGACAGTTCAGCCAAAGCCGATAAAGTGGCAGAAAAGGCGATGCAGGATAAAATAAAGGAGGACGTTCAGAAGGTCCTGATCCCCCGGGTGAAGAAGACCCTGCCTTCCCGTATCCAGAAACTTTTTACAGGTGATTACAAACTTCATGTAAACCCAACCGGTAAATTCGTGATTGGCGGTCCTCATGGCGATACCGGTCTCACCGGCCGCAAAATCATCGTTGATACCTATGGCGGACATGGAGCCCACGGCGGCGGCGCTTTCTCGGGGAAAGATCCTTCGAAGGTTGACCGTTCGGCAGCCTATGCAGCCCGTCATATTGCCAAGAATATGGTCGCCGCCGGAGTAGCCGACCAGGTGATGATCCAGGTTGCCTATGCCATCGGCGTTGCACAACCTGTCGGCCTCTATGTAAACACCTATGGCACATCGAAGGTGAAGGACAAAAAAGGGAACCTGCTGCCCGATGGAGCCATCGCAGAGCGGATCAACAAGGTTTTCGACATGCGCCCCTACTCCATTGTAGAGCGTTTCGGATTGAAGAACCCAATCTTTGTTCCCACTGCCTCTTATGGTCATTTCGGCCGCGACCCCTTCACCAGAGAGGTTGAAGTGTTTTATCCGGTGAAAGGCGCGAAGAAAAAGGGCGCCAATGGAAACGGCAAAGATATCTTCATGAAAAAAGTCGAATTCTTTGCCTGGGAAAAACTCGATTACGTCGATAAAATAAAAAAGGAATTTGGCCTGTCATAATTACAAACGAAAAACCGTCCCGAAAAGACGGTTTTTTTTATCCAGCCATTACATTATTTGTTGAAAAAACACGTTCTCAAATAAAAGATTTCCATGCAAATTTTTCGTTTTTTATTAATCCTCTTCCTGATAAACGTTTCCGGCCACCTGGCTGCACAAATTGACCTGCACCGCTACACGACGGCAACCGATACTTTTTACTGGAAAAAATATACCCATTTCGCAGAACCTAAAAAACTCAACCTGAAACCTTACATGGTAAAGGGGGCAAAAAAAATCACGGAAAAATTTCTGCAAACAAACCTGTTCCTGTTCCCGCAGTTCACCAACGATTCTGCCCCCCGATTTGGAGTCAACGACCTGAAAAAAAGCCTCTTTCCGGTAGATATCAATGGTGACCGGAACGCCGATATAATTTTCAGCGGTTTCAGCGGGGGGGAATCCGATATGGTGAAGATCTTTTTAAACCTTGGCGATCGTTTTGAACTCGTTTTCGAAGACTATCAGTATATCACCCGGCTTGATTATACGGATGGGAAACTTGATAAACTTCAGACAGCCGATCCGGGATGCTGTGATGCTTATCTCTGGTTTACCCGCGAATATAAGATACAGCATGAAATTCCATATCCCGGTTTTATCAAAGGAAAGCAAACGGTGATCTATAAATATACTGAGGAGCCCCGTACTTTTTTACCCATTCCAAAACCTTTCAGGGCAAAAACGGATTCGCTGATGGTCAGAGCCTCTGCTGCCAGGCTTAATGAACCTTTTAATCCATATCTCGATACCTTTGGGAATATTGTTGCACGATATCGCACCAAAGCCTCCGGGGTCGTGTTGGCAATAAAAAACGATGAAAAGGGCAACCCATGGTGTTTTGTGGAAATATACCCCGACACGACACCATCAGCATCGATTTTATACGATACCGAAAAAATTCCAACGTTTATCCGGGGCTGGGTATCGCTCCTGGGGATTGAATTCTATTAATGGCTGACCATCAGTTTTTTGGTTGTCAAAACTTTTCCGTCAACCATCAGGGAACAGAAATAGATGCCACCGGGAAGATCGGCTGTCGGGATGGTGATTTTTCCGTCGGAGGAGGGGAGCATCACATCCTTCACGGCAGAACCCACCAGGTTTCGTATCATCAGATTACCCTGAAGACCGGTTGGCGCCATGTAATGAAAAGTTACATTTTCGTTGGCCGGATTGGGGTAACCGGAGGAAAGTAAACCCTGTAAAGCAATGGGTTTTCCAACACCAAGAGGATAGGTGGTATATTTAACAGTAACACTGACCGAATCGTTTTCGTCGCCATTGATAAAAAAAGTCCAACGGATCACACTCTCACCCGATGGTATGGGTTGCCAGTCAGAACGGTAATAATGGCCGGAAAAATCAGTGATAGCCTGACCGGGCTCAATGGGTTCCGATGGATCGGAAACAAAGGTGGAATAAAAATAACAAATCCCTCCAAAGCAAAAGGTAACTTCGGTGGCATCCATCAGGGTCAACTCCGTTTTTTTACAGACAATCCGAACAGCGCGCGCTCCCGCGTTTGTGACAGTTATATAGGTAATCAGCTCCGTACTGTCGGGGGTGCCGGCCTGAATAATGGTTGAATTGGGTTCAATGGGCCCGGCTGCGTTTGAAAGTGATAAACTCTGGGAATATCCGTAAAATGCCAGAAAAGAAAACAGATAGAAAAAGAGTATTGATTTTTTCATAAAAATGGTTTTAAAAATGAATATTTTATCCGATGCAAAGATACGTTTTTTCACCATACGAAAGAGGATCCCGATAACATTTAACGTATGAGTGTCTGATTAGCAGTCGCTACTGATGATTATGGGGAATCCTGACTTCGATGGCGCCAACACCGTATTTTGACAATGGCGCATCAAAAATTTCCAATCCCGGATGGTTTTTCAGTTCAGTCATCAGTTCATTCTTCAACACTCCGTTGCCCGTACCATGAATAAAAATAACTTTCAGAAAATGGTTGGATATGGCGCTATGGAGACACCTCCTGAAAAAGGATTTTTGAAAGTCCAGAATCTCCCCTTTTTCCATATTTACGGGATCATCCACAAGCTCATGAATGTGCAGGTCAACCTCGGCTTCCCTTGGCGCCACTTTATAATTCCCGATCAAATCATCCGGTTCCGTTACTGGGGGATTTTCGGAAGCGGGCCCCACTTGTTTTTGATTCTCTTCCCGATGAAAGTATTCGGTAAGCGAAAGTACTTTAACAACCAATCCTTTGGCTTGAATCACCGGATGGTAGCGATAATTAACCTCTTTGAAAAACCGTTTTCCGTCAACACTGAAGTCGGAATTAAAAGGGGGAAGTACCGCATTGACTTTCTGCCGGTGAAAAAGAAATTGGATGGACCCTTCTGTCCATTGTGTCAATTGTTCACGATTGATGGTAGCGATCAGCAGTTTTGCATCGGGGAACAAGCTGCCGTAATCTTTCCCTTCATAATGCCCGTATTGGTTTAACGAAAAGATATTATAAAGAACGTCATACGAACTGTTGTTGAGAAGATAAATATCGACCAATCCCGTGATCAGCCATTTTTGGTCCTGTGGCACATAGGCAAGAAAAATCTCTTCCGATTTTCGCTCCCGGACCAGATAATCCGGAAGCGGTTGCATCCGTTCATCTTCCGCTTCCGCTTCATCGATATCTTCCACTGGCAACGTTACATCATAGTGAGATTCAAAAAAACGTGCAGCAGGAGTAGAAGATTCTGTTTTAATCAGCTCGCTGGCCAGGGTAGGAATTTCAAACCCATCTTCCATCATCACCTGTACCATCCGGCTGTCGATCACCTTTGATACAATACCTCCTCCGGATGAATTCAGGAATTTAACTTTATCTCCGACGTTGAACATATGGTTTTTGGTTGTTTACACGTTTAATAACGACTGAAAATGGTTCAATCAACAACAGGTTTATAATCAAAAACAGGGACTTATGTTTGATTTTCATGCTTTCTTTTACGATACCCCCGCTCGCCAATTATACGTGCAAAGGTAATGGATCTGGCATAATAAAAGTGGCTGCAACCATATTTTGGATAGATCTTATTTTGATGTGCTGAAATAATGCTGACCATTACCGGAAGATTAAAAACAATCAATTTTGTCTTATTCCCTGTAACTGTTTAATC
>DYSO01000063.1 GCA_020718225.1 Draconibacterium orientale
CGGAATGGGCTGTTTGGAAGATACCGAAAAATTTCTGACATCCATGATCAGCAACAAGGAAGAACTCCTCACTCCGACTTCTTTCATTCAATCAACACACAATACCGTTGCCGGACAAATTGCGCTGCTCCTGCAATGCCACGGATATAATTTTGCTTATGTACACCGCGGGTTTTCGTTCGAAAGCGCCCTGATGGATGCAATCACCCAAATAAAAACGGGTGAATTTTCCAATGTGCTTGTCGGAGGATCGGATGAAATTACCTCCCATTCTTTTGCAATCATGGACCGGATGGGCCATTGGAAGCAAAAACCGGTTCAATCGCTGAACCTGTTAACAGACCCGCAACGAGGGACCATTGCAGGGGAAGGCGCTTCATTCTTCTTTCTTGAAAATCAACAAAACCAAAATACCCTTGCCGAACTCAAAGGAATAACCACCCTCCTGACACCTGAATCCACTGCTGAAACCGGGAAAAAATGTGAACAGTTCCTGGCGAAGCATGAACTGACATTGCAGGATATCGACCTCCTGGTCCCCGGTCTAAATGGCGATGACCGGTTTGACAAAGTTTACTACGAATTTATCCTGGAATACTTCCCTGCCACACCCCTGGCCTGCTTCAAGCATCTTTGCGGAGAATATCATACCGCGACAGCATTCGCCCTCTGGCTGGCTGCCATGATAATGGATAAACAAACGGTCCCTGCCATCACCCTGTTTCATGGAGAAGTCTCCCTCCCAATTAAGAACATTTTGATTTACAATCATTTTCGCGCTATGGAACATGCTTTCATCCTTGTCTCACAGGCATGAAAAGATTCAATTTTAAAACGGTTACCCTGCTTTTTTTCATTCTCCTTTTGACAATGAACCTGGTACGCTGGTTTGTTTTTCCTTGTGAAAAAGGGCTATGCGGTTTTTTTTATCACCATCCGTTGATTTTTTATATACCGCTTTTTTCGTTTTACCTTTTTGTACCGGTCGTTTTATCTTTTTTCCCCTGTACCCGGTTTCATACCCGGAATATAATCTGCCACGGGGATCTCAGTGAAAAATGGATATCCATAACCTTTGACGACGGGCCCGATCCGACGCTTACCCCGAAAGTACTGGACATCCTGAAAAAACAATCAGTTCCTGCCTGCTTTTTTCTGATTGGGAAAAAAATTCCCGAAAACGAAGGAGTGGTGAAACGCATTTTTCTGGAAGGCCACGAAACAGGAAACCACTCGTATAGCCATTCAAATGCATGGGATTTCCAACTTCCCCGGAAGATGCACCAGGATCTCATGAAAACTGAATTATTGGTTGAAAACATCATCCATCGGAAAATGGGGCTCTTCCGGCCACCCTATGGCGTTGTCAACCCAATGGTGGAGTCGGCCATTCAAAGGACACCCTATACCATGATCGCATGGAGCATCCGTTCCTTCGATACCCTGAGCAGCGACGAGGGACATCTTCTGCGCCGCATCACAAAAAACCTGAAACCGGGCGATATCATCCTGCTTCATGATAACCGCCAAATCACGGTAAATTTTCTTGAGACCTTGATTATCGCCATCCGGGAACAAGGGTTTCAAATCGTCTCCCTTGAAAAACTTTTAAAAATTCCTGTATATGTTTAAATATACCACGTTCTTGTTGCTCTTTTCATTGATCATAGGGAACCCTGTACTTTCACAGAAAAGGACCCTCTCGGATAAAGAGAAGGAGGTCTTTTTAGGGAAAGTTATGGAGGCTACCCGGCTTACCCATACCATTGAAAGTGATTTTTCACAGCAAAAAGAGATGGGCATGATGTCGGAAACACTTACCTCATCAGGCAAATTTTTATTTAAAAAAGAAAAGATGCTGCGATGGGAATATCTAAAGCCTTTCCCCTACCTGATCATCATCAACAACGAAATCATGTATGTGGTGGACGAAGACCGTGAAAATAAAGTCAACCTACAGACAAACCGGGTCTTCCGTGAAATCAACAACATCATTCTTGGCGCTGTCAGGGGAACATTGCTGAATGACACCAAAAATTTCAAAACAACCTTTTCTGATTCCGGGATCTTTTATTTAGCCACACTTTTCCCCCAATCCCCGAAACTGAAAGAGATTCTCAGCGCCATCGATATTTTCTTCAATAAAACCGATTATACCGTTGAACGGTTGGTTATGCGAGAAGCTTCAGGTGATTACACACGCATAGAATTCCGTTCAAAAAAACTGAACCAACCCATTGCAGATGAAAAATTTCTCCCCCGTTAAACTCTTTCTGCTCCTCATACTTACAGGATGTGCCACCATCCGGAAACAAGACCTGACATTGTACAACGCCCCTGTTGTCACTCCCTCGATGGTCGGCGCCCCGTTTATTGAGAATTTCGAAAAAGCGCTTTTTAAGACCACACTTGATATCCGTAAAAACCATATGACCGGATATATGTTGGTTAAAAAAACATCCGATTCCTCTTACCGGATGGTCTTTGCCAATGAAATCGGCATGACATGGTTTGACCTTGAACTCATGAACGAAAAATTGATAAAGCATGCGGTTTTTGGCCCTATGGATAAAAAAGCGCTGATGCGCATATTCCAACAGGATTTTTCTGCGTTGATATACACAGTGAAGGCCAAACCAATGCCGGAGGTATATTCGGTCTCCTCTTCAGAAAATATAGCCCTCATCGGGGGGGGCAACCCTTTTATTAAATACCGCATCGACTTTGAAAAACACCTATCCGGAAAAGCCCAACGGATAGTTCTTATCAATCCTGCGATACAATTACGGATGACGCTGAATTTAATAGGCCAATAAGTTTTGTATTTTTGCACCTCAGAATAACAAAGTATGCTGTTGAATAATTTCTTTACCATTCAGTCCGTCGATGAACCGGAATTGAAAGAGGTTTCAGGCGTTTTAACAAGCCATTACAAGCTAAAAACCATCCTCAATCCAACCCATCCGGTATTCAAGGGCCATTTTCCTGGAAACCCGGTAGTTCCCGGTGTGTGTCAGGTACAGATGATCACAGAATCACTGCAATCGGTCACCGGAATGCAAATTTCCCTGAAGGAGGCCGATAATATCAAATTTTTGTCCATGATCAACCCGCTGGAGATGAATACCCTGTTTATCGATCTTGTTATCAAGCCATTGCCAGGTGAAAAAATGGGTGTTCAGGCCAATATCAGCGGAAACGGAATTGTTTTTTTTAAATTGAAAGGGGTCTTTTCCTGATGCAACGCGAGAATAGCCCGGAAATGGAAATAATGGATAACATAACTTGGGAAATCAGGGACAACATCGGAATTCTAACGCTCAATAATCCCCCGGAAAATTATCTTGACCGGCCCGATTTTTTACCCATAAATACGCTGAAACAATGGACCTCTGAAGAAGGTCTCAAGGGAGTCCTTTTCTGTGCCGGCGGAAAACACTTTTCGGCAGGCGGGAAATTAGAGAACCTGTTTAAGATGATCAGCGCGAATGAGGATGTGTCGGCACGGATGGAAGCAGGAAAATCGCTGCTCGATCATTTGGAAAACCTGAATATTCCTATTGTTGTTGCCATCCAGGGTATCTGCTTCGGAGGCGGATTGGAGATTGCCCTGGCCTGTCATATCCGGATCTGTTCCGAAAATGCGCTGTTCGCCTTCCCTGAAATCAACAGCGGGATACTTCCAGGACTGGGCGGAACCTTACGGGTTCATGAACTCACCGGATTTCCGGCTTCGATGAAAATGATCCTGGGAGGAGATATGATCAATGCCGGGGAAGCATTGGAATTGAAGTTGGTTGACTACATAACAACAAAATCCGGATTGTTTGACCATGCTTTCAGCCTGCTAAAAAAAATGACATACGACAGACCATTGGATGTAATCCACGGAGTGATGCAAGCGCTGCAAAATTCCCGAAAATTATCACGTCAGGAAGCGATGTTACAGGAAACCCGTATTTTTTGCGAGCTTGCCCTGGCTGAAGCAAAGAAAAGAGATGCATCCGGAGATGCTACAGGGAGGATGTTTTGAAAGCTACTTTCGGCAACGCGATTCAGTACCAGACCCATGAAGGGACCGGCCACCTTATATTAGGCCAGCCACCTTCAAATACCATGACACCTGGCTTCTTTGAAGAATTCGACCAGGCCATTGACCGTATTTTGAACGACCGCCATATCCGGGCATTGGTAATTTCGGGAAATGGCCGTCATTTCTCATCCGGGGCAGACCTGACTGCACTCTTCCCGGAAATTCAAGGGCACAGCACTGTTGACAACCGGGGCAATCTTCTCCGGGTACCCGGTTTTATGCTGAAAAACCATCGTTCATTCCTGAAACTCGAATCGATGACCATTCCTGTGATCAGCGCCATTCGCGGTGTTTGCCTGGGTTCGGCGCTGGAATTGGCACTTTCCTGTCATTTTCGTTTTAGTGGCGAAGATGCTGTTTTCGGACTTCCCGAAGCAACTTTTAACCTTATCCCCGGATTGGGCGGGGTACGCAACCTTTCGGCCATTACGGGCAAAGCCAAAGCGCTTGAACTCATCCTGACCGGAAAAACAATCCCTGCATCAGAAGCTTTAACCCTCGGGATCGTTGACCGGATTTTCCCGAAACGGGAGGTCGTCAAAATCAGCCTTGGGTTTGCACTGAATATTATGCAAGGCTTCCATAAAGAAAAAAATAAGATGTACCTGAAAAAATATTTTCCTGTATGATCCATCAGCGCCAGCAACCACAAGCGGGAATTGCAGTGAAAATCTTAGGTACGGGATCCTTTTTACCCGGAAAACCGGTCCCGGCTGCAGCGTTGGACTACTATCTCGGCGAACTGACCGATGCTCCGGAAAAGATCGTGAAATGGTTACGAAGGATCAAAGGGCTTATGCACGAACTCGTCGGCGTGGAATATTACCACTTTGCCTTTGATCCGGAAACCCGGAAATTTACGGAAGACAATGTAACCTTGTCAGTTAAAGCAGCCATGGAAGCGCTTCGGGATGCAGGAGTTGAAGCAGATAATATTGATCTTATTGTATATGGCAGCGCGCATCAGGACCAGATGCCTACTGCCAGCGTCCGGATACAGGAAGCGCTTGGAATTGAACAATGTGCCGAATTTTCCATCCACGCCAACTGCACTTCCGCTTATAAAGCCCTGCTTATTGCTTCCGACCTGATCCGGAATGGCCGTTATAAAAAAGCCCTCGTTATCTCATCCGGTATCTCGTCGTCGGAAACGATTGCTGAATATTACAATCAACCACTGGTAAAAAAAGAAGAATTGTTTCTGCGCTATTTTTTAAGCGACGGGGCATCGGCCGTCGTTTTGGGCGAAAACGACGAACGTGGGGCAGGTCTCATGGTAGATTATACCTATGTGGAATCCATTGGCGGAAAAAAACCATCAGCGATGGGCAACCGGCGTCCGGCTTATTATTTGAACCCCAAAACAGAGTATGAACTGGGATATCATCACCTTGCCCAGATGTTCCGGGAAGAGCTGAGCGCCAATTTCCACGAAGAGAATGGCTCCGTGTTTTTGAAAGGCCTGAAACGAATGCTGATGAACCATCCGGTAGATGTTTCGAAAATCCGCTTTTTTCAGGTCAATTTCCCTTCAAAACATATATCGGAACTGATTTTAGACGAATGCAGCGCCCTTGGTATCAAACGCGAAACGCTCTATACCAAAATGGCATCCATGGGGTATATCGGCCCTCCCATGGCTTTGCTTTGTCTCGACCGGATCCGTAAAGAAGAAAAATTAAATGAAGGAGATATCATTCTTAGTTTTGTGACAGAAGTTAGTAAATTTATGCAGGGGGGATATCTGTTTTCATATAAATGAAAGTCGAATACCGAATATCACATGACTTTTTATCCGTTAAACAACGCATGTCTGATTTTAAATATCTGATTCCCAATGCCTGAACGCCATCGTTTTCTTCTCTATCTGATCAGCCCCAGGCAGCGGTTTATCAACTATCCGGCACACAGTGAATTGGCTAAGATGTTCGGAAAGCGCCGGTTTATGGTACCATTAGCGCTTCCCACCTTAGCGGCGCTTACCCCCGCACATTATGATATCCGGATTTTTGATGAGGAGATTGAGGAGATTCCCTTTAACCATAAACCCGATATTGTCGGGATTACGACACTGGCTGCAACGTCGAATCGTGCTTTTGAACTTGGCGACAGGTTTAGGGCCATGGGTGTAACCGTCATTTTTGGCGGGCCTTTTGCAACTTTCATGCAGGAGGCATCCCTCCAACACTGTGATGCTGTGGTTGCCGGTGAAGGAGAAGGAAAGTGGGAAAAATGCCTGGAAGATTTCGAAAACGGGACTTTACAGCCGGTTTATCAAACCACCGGTTTTGTCCCATACACATCACAAAAGCCACCCCGCTGGGACCTGGTCAACATGAAACGAATTTTTCAGGTGGCTGTGCAGGTTTCGAGAGGATGTCCCTTCAATTGTGATTTTTGTCTGGTTTCCAAAACTTTCGGACGAAAAATGCGGTACCGGGAAATCGACAATGTGGTGGAAGAGATTAAAGCAGCCCCATCAAAATACTTCTTCTTTGTTGATGATAACCTTACCATCCATAAGAAATATGCAAAAGAACTAATGAAAGCCATCATCCCACTGCATATATCCTGGGGATGCATGTGCAGTATCGATGTGGCTTCCGATCATGAATTGCTGGAGCTGATGGCCGAGGCCGGTTGTTTTAACATCCTGATCGGGTTTGAATCGCTGAACCCGGAAAGCCTGGATGAATCACACAAACAACACAACCGTGGCGGAAAAAATTATGCAGAGGCCATTGCACGGATCCACGCGGCAGGAATCCACATCAATGCCAGTTTCGTTGTGGGGTTCGATAACGACAACCCCGATGAATTCGACCGGATCTATGACTTTACCATGGAGAATCACCTTCCCCATGTCAACCTGCACCTTCTCAACGCCCCTCCCGGTACGGAGACCCATAGAAAATATCAGGAGGAGGGACGACTGCTTTCGCGCAACTCAGAATTGGGCGTTGGCCACTTCCCTACCATCCACTATATGAATATGTCGCAAATCGAAATCTTCGACAAATATATGGATACCATCTCCCGTCTTTATGATTTTGAAACCATCAGAAAAAAAGCGGAAGCGCTTTTCAGCAACGGAACCTTTACCAGACCAGGCGGAGATATCTCACCCTTCATGAAAGCCCGTCTCTCCTGGATAACATTTAAAGAATTTGTTCTGACAACCGATCCCGAAAGAAAAAAATTGTTCAAATTTATTATAAAACAGATCCGCGCCAGACAAATTGCGATCGACAAAGGTCTTGGATTCCTGTTAGCCATGTTGGGATACCATCGCCATATCCGGGAACACCATCGCAATATGAAAGAATACCGGGAAATTGTAATGTCGCAGGACCGGGGCCCATGGAAAAAAAACCAAATCTGATATCCGATGAATAATCCCGGCATTCAAAAAGTGGGTATTGTTGGCGAAGGAAAAATGGGTTCCGGACTCCTGTATTATCTAACTGGTTTTGACCTGTACCTGACCTGGAGCTGCAGCCGGGCAGCCGATATTGATAAAATCAGAAAACAGTTCGGAAAACGCATCAACCGGTCCATGGAATCGGGGATCATCGATGAAAACAAACATCAGGCTTTACTGAAAACTACCATAACCAGTGAGCTTTCCGATTTAATTGACTGCGATCTTATCATTGAAGCCATTCCTGAAGATGTAAAACTGAAACGTTCCCTCTTTGCAAATCTCGATCTGATGGTCAACCGGGGATGCATCTTTGCCTCCAACTCTTCCTCCATCAAACCCTCTTTGCTTTCACCATCCGTTCAGCGACAGGAAAAATTTGCCGGACTGCACTTTTTTTATCCCGTTGCATTGAAAAATATTGTTGAATTTACGGTGACACCCGGAACTTCTCCGGTTACAATTTCGGCAATAGAGTCCTTTCTCGGGGACATTCAGCGTTTTTATCTTACCCTCGATGAAAAAAACAGCTTTATCCTGAATAAAATTTTTCTTGATTTTCAATTGGCAGCTTTTCAAATTGTTAACCAGGGCCTTTGCAGTTTCAGACAAATGGATGAATTGGTAAAAAAAGATTTTTTCCCATTCGGGGTTTTCGATTTTATGGATAGTGTCGGTACAGATACCATGTTGGCTTCCATTCAGAATTACATTGCAGATTATCCGCACAAATCCTGGTTCGAACCTCTTGTTTTGCAATTACAGGAAATGGTCAAACATGGAAAACTTGGGATGAAAACCGGAGAAGGGTTCTATCATTATCCTTCTGAATCAATATCTATGGGTGAATTTCAGGATTCTGCCTCCATTTCCGAACATCTTCGCCAAACCTGGTTTTCTTCCGTAAAACGTTTTACCGCCCAATCCCATATTCCCATCGGGGAGATAAATTTTGCGGTAAAAGAGTATTTAGGACTTTTAAAAGGACCTTTCGAAAGTTGATTTCGAATATAAAAATGTATTTGAACCGCGATTATTAGTAAGTTTGTAAAATAAAAAACAAAGCCATGAAAAAGATCATAGGTTTATCCATCCTTTCAGCGGGAATATTCATTGTTTTTTTCCTGACGACAAATGTCACCAACGCCATTGGCGGAGGAAAAGCAGTAACACCCAATCCGGC
The DNA here is from genome assembly GCA_020718225.1 of Draconibacterium orientale. Lineage (GTDB taxonomy): Bacteria > Bacteroidota > Bacteroidia > Bacteroidales > FEN-979 > CAIVAT01. Next base: position 8,698 of record DYSO01000063.1, read on the forward strand.
CGGGACTATGCCCGATAGTGTTTTTACTTTTTTAAAAACTACATGTATGGATTGTCACTCCGATAATGGCAGCGGAATTGCAAAAGGACAATTAAACCTTTCAAAATGGGATGGCCTGACTGTTGAAAAACAAAAGAATGAAGCTCAGGATATATGCAAGGTACTTACCAAAGGTACCATGCCAAAAAAAGGATGGTTGAAAAAAAATCCAGACCTGACTCCAAAAAAATCCGACATTGAAATGGTCTGTAACTGGTCAGAAAGTCTGAAAAAATAAATCAACCGGATGCCAGAGGAAGTTGTTATTACAGGGATGGGCATGATCTCGTCCCTGGGTTTGTCTATAGAGGAGAACTGGAGAAACATCTGCGAAGGAAAAAGCGGGGTACAAAGAATCACCCTTTTCGACCCCAGCGGTTGCGCCACCCAAATAGCTGCCCAGGTCCCACCTGAATTCGAAGAGGTGTCAAAAACATGGATACGCAAGAGGGCAGCCGGTCAAATGACAAGAGTGACCCGGATGTGTGTGACGGCTGCAAAAATGGCCGTTGCAGATTCGGGAATTCATTTCGACACAGTTGATAAAAGCAGGTGTAGCGTGATAATGGGCGTGGTAAGCACAGGAAACTCAACCGCTGAACGTGATACAACCCTTCAGAATACGGTCCTGAAAAGCATGACCAACTCCATGGCTGCCTGGATTTCCCTTGAATATCAGTTGACCGGGCCCGCCTTCTCGGTAAATACAGCCTGCGCCTCCTCGGCCTATGCCATAGCCCTTGGATGCGATATGATCCGGAATCAAAAGGCCGACGTCGTTATAGTGGGCGGTGCAGATTCCATCATTAACCGGGAAGAAATTCAGGGTTTTAATGCGTTATACGCGATCTCTGTCGCCAATGATCCCCCTGAATCGGCCAGCAAACCTTTTTCCTTCGACCGCGACGGGTTCGTCATTGGCGAAGGGGCCGGAGTCCTGGTGCTGGAATCCAGAAAAAACGCAATAAATCGGAAAGCACATATTTATGCTCATATTGCCGGTTACGCCATCACCAGCGAAGGGTATAACATTATGGCCCCTATGACCGGGGGCGAAGGGATGTCAAATACCATGCGATTAGCGCTTGAAGACGCAGGTATTTCTCCGGAAGATGTTGATTATATCAATGCCCACGGAACATCCACGGAGTTGAACGATAGGTACGAAACCATGGCCATTAAAACCCTTTTCGGAAAACGGGCATTCCAAATACCGGTCTCCTCTTCAAAATCGATGCTGGGCCATACCATCGGCGCAGCAGGCGCCATTGAAGCAATCATCACCGCCCTCTCACTTCAAAACGGAATTATCCCCCCAACCATCAACTACCAAAATCCCGATCCGGACCTGGACCTCGACTATGTCCCAAATATAGCCCGGCCAAAGAATATCCGGGTCGCCTTATCAAACTCCTTTGGTTTTGGAGGCCACAATGCGACCATTGTGCTGAAAAAATAATATTTTTGCAAAAAAAAGGAACCCTGTCATGGCAAAGATCACAGAAAATACCCGGAATGAAGTCAAAGAGATCGTTTATAATTTTTTTGCCGAGGAGTGCGAGGTTGATAAATCCAAAATCAATGATGGTACCTTCATCATTAAAGACCTGGATGGCGATTCATTGATGTTTCTTGAACTGATCGAAATCTTCAAGAAAAAATACAACCTGGAAATTGAACTGAAAGTGATTGGAAAATATTCCGTGAAACACCCGGTTGCCACCATCGGCCAGTTAATCGATATGCAAATGCTGATTATTGAACATGAAAACAGGTTGTTGGACCTTGACATTAAAAGCTGACCATTCCCATTGCCTGCAACTTCTCCGGTTTTTGTATTCCCAGCCTTTCCCAACGATTATACCGGACATCCGGGCAATGATCTCGAAGGATTTTCCATTCAATTTGAACAACTGATCAAAGAGGCCTCCACTTCCCATGAATTTTTATTATCCGGGTTCAATTTTCAATCCAATAATTTTCTGGACGATGAATTAAAAACCCAGTATATCACCTATTTATATAGTTGTGCCGCGGCCACGGTATTGCGAAAAAAACAAATCCATCCTGAATATTCAGCCGGGTACAGCATGGGGATTTATGCTGCCTTGTACGATGCCGGTTCCATTACCCTGGATACCGGCCTTCGCTTCATTAAACAGGCATATAGGTCGCTAAAGTCAGCCATCCGGGGGAAAACATACGGCATGGGGGCTTTGATCGGGCTTGAGAGGAAGGATATAGAAATGCTGATCAGCAATTCTCATTTCCGAATTGACATAACAAATCAAAATGCCCCTTACTCATACGTTGTTTCCGGAATCAGGGATGATATTCTGGAGATGCTTTCGTTGGCTAAGGATGAGGGAGCCCTCCATACCCGAAGTTTCCCGGTTTCTGTTCCATATCACAATCATTTACTTAAGGATGCAGCCATCGGGTTTGCTGAAAAAACCAGCCACCTCGATATTTTTCCCCCTGCAAATCCGGTTTTATCGTTGATCGACCAGAAAGAACTCAACACCCCCGAAGAACTTCGTTGCGAAATAACCAGAAATCTCCATCACCCGCTCAATTGGTATAAAACGCAACAGTGGTTTGTCATGCACGGGATACAACAGTTTATCGAATGTGGCCCCTCCAGAGGCCTTGTAAAAAACGCAAAATTTGTCGGTTTGGAATGCCGGTTTATCCCCTTGGATGGTATCCATTAAAGCTTACCAGCGCTTTTCCATACTTTCCTTACCCGGATCAGAGTCCGGAACATAGGTTCCTCCAAATGTTCCTGCTCCCTTATAGCCATCGCTGCCTTCACCATATCAGGAGATGGCGCTGTTTCCATGGCCGGAATACAATGGGGACGATGTGATGAAGCCTCCATGATCAAATGATCGAGTTGAAACTTGGGAAGCTTTTCAGAAAAATAATAGACAGGTTTCCGGAAAACCGATTGCCCTTTCCTGATTTTTCCCTCCCGGATTGCGATGGTGTATAAAGGGGTATTCGGATATACCCTCAACCCTGCTGTCATATAAACCATATCAGCTGGGTTAACATAAGCATCAATAAAATCAAGTGTTTCCCTGAAAGTTGAAGCATCTTCTCCAGGACCGCCGAAAAGGAAAAACCACATGGTTGGTAAATTGTGCTTTTTAATCAGCCGGGCCATTTTCTCAATTTCCGGTAAAGTAAAACCTTTGCGCAGGTTCCCTAAAATCTGCGGAGAAGCGCTGTCGGGTGTGGCATCAATCTGTACAAACCCGGCTTCCGTCATCAAAGTAAACAATTCGTCGCTGCAATGACGGGGGTTGATACCCATAGTCCGTAAACGAACCTTGATCTTCCGGCGGATTATCGCCCGGCATATATCCTCGGCATGTCCCCTGGGATCGTTGAAAGTAGAGTCGACAAATTCAAACATGATGTTGTCATTGCGATGAAATGCCTGTTCAATCTCATCGGCAATATCCTCCGGGTCCCTCACCCTGAAATGTTTTCCTTCAATTAAAGGATAGGTACAATAGATACAACCATGAGAACAGCCTCGTTTGGTCTGTACCGAATATGCCCCTCTGGAACGATAGGGATTAAAATCGATGTGCCGGTCGATATCTGAATGTAAACGGGAGGGTTGCATTCCATCAGAAAATGAAAAACCGGTGGGAGCCATTCTTTTTCCCTGGATGACCAGATTCGGAATTTGTGTCACCTCTTTTTCGCTGACCAGCGCATCCAACAACGCTGGAAACGATTTCTCAGCCTCACCGATAATCCCGTAATCTGCGCCGGTAACCTGCATCAACTCTTCCGGAAAAATACTGAATCCGCTACCCCCAAGAATCAATGGAACACCGGTGACTGCTTTTACCGGAAAAATAAATTTCTCAAGAATTTCATCCACATAAAAAACCGACCTGTCCATCACCACATCGTCAATGTTCCGGATGCTGAAACCGATATAGTCAGGCTGAAAATCCATGACCAGCTTCACCAAATTTTTTCCCTCATCAAAAACCCCGTCATAAATTTTTACTTCATAACGGTTTTCCAAAATGGCCGTCAATAAACACAACCCCAGAGGTGGTACCGGATAAGGGATCTTTTCAATATTTGTGTTTACCAAAAGAACCTTTTTCATGCCTAAATCAAATATATTTCAATCCGGATCTGCCCCCTTTAGCCATTATTCATATGACATCTGTCCCCTTCTTAATCAGCCATAACGCTCCTACCCTTGCATGAAACTCATCGTGGGGCAACCTGGTTTTCATCACTGAATTGAAAAAATTATACTTCCTGTAGTCATGGTCTACAATCTGCTCCCTGACCTGCTGATAGAAAACAGTCCCCGGCAAAGGGGTCAGGATGGTATATCCGGCATAAACAACCCGGTTTTGGTCAGAATATGCCGCCATCGCCTCAAAATCAGCCACTGTATAATCGTTGGGAATAACATAATTTCCGCGAACCATGATTCCATTTTGCTCAAAAACCTTCACTGCCAGATGGTTATCATAAGCGGGCGATTCTTTTCGATACCTTTTCAACTCTTCATCCCGAAAAGATTCAAATCCGCAGATCACAACTTTCAGCCCACCCCTTGCCAGCTTTTCGATAATATCGGGCCTGTGTGCTGCAACATCCGCACGGATATCCATAATGAATGTCTTTTTGATCCCCTCCTTTTCAATCCGGTCGAAAAGATCGATCATAAACCGGGCATCCACCACGGTGTTAGCATCGGCAAACCGCACTATCGGGTATTCATCGATCGATTTCAGCTCCGTAATTAAACTTTCGATAGTACGCTGATAATATTTCCCCCGAAACTGACCCCAGATGGAGCAGAAAGTGCATTTGTAAGGACAGCCGAGGGAGGTAAAAATGTAGGTACTCGGCCAGGGACTGTTGCCCACTTTATAGGTATCGATCCAGCGATGCAAATGAGAACGGTCAGGCATAACAAAGCCGCTTCCGGCAGCATCGATCATGGGTTGTTTCCCTGAATTTTTGCTCAGGTCATGGCCTGAATTTACCCATAATCCGGGAATAAGTTTAAAGGGTTTTCCCGATTCCAGCGCTTCTACAACCATTCGGAAAAGATCCGCTCCGGGTCCCGGAATCACGAGATCGACAGAGGGGTCGCGAAAATCACCCGGACACAGGGTAGCATGAAGCCCCCCGGCTACCGTCAGAACCGATGGGTCCACTTTTTTAACCGTCCTGAAAATATCTATGGCATAATCAAATTCACTGGTTATAACGGTGACCCCGACAACATGCGGCCTGTGCTTTTCCATCAAATCCTTCACCAAAACCACCAGGGGCGGGGCGTTGGAGTCAAGGTCGTATTCCCCTTTGGTATCAAAAACCGTTACATCATGGTTTTTTACGGCTGCGGCAATGGTCAATAGCCCCAGGGGGGGGCCAATCAGCTTTTTATGAATAAATCGCCGGGCTTCCTCCGGTGCATACTTCATTATGTTATTCTCAGGAGAACGGGGAGGATTGATCAGCAGGATCTTCATGCAACAAAAATACTCAATTTCAACAACAAGATTAAGGCTGACCGTGCTTCAATTTTCGTACTTTTGCCATCCCTACACGCCACGTGATAACCCCACGGCCCATGGATGATTTGACTTTGATGCGCGAAAAAATAACCAGCCTGAAGTGTTGTGTAATTATTCCCACATACAACAACGACCGTACCCTGGCAAAAGTTATCAGTGATGTATTGGCCTGGACAGATGATGTGATTGTGATCAATGACGGATCAACCGATAAAACCCCCGAAATCCTCCTTTCTTTTCCGCAAATCATGATAATCCACAACACAAAAAACAGCGGAAAAGGAATATCGTTGAGAAAAGGTTTCAGTTTGGCCATTGAAAAAGGATTTCGTTACGCCATCACCATCGATAGCGACGGCCAGCATTTTGCAGCAGATATCCCGGCTTTCATTGATTGTGTTGACCTTAATCCCGATATCATGATCGTCGGGGCAAGGAACATGAAACAGTCCGGTGTTCCGGGTACCAGCAGTTTCGGCCACCGGTTTTCAATATTCTGGTTCAAGGTGGAAACAGGCCTTACCATTGAAGATGTTCAAACGGGATATCGCCTCTACCCGTTACATGAAATTAAAAAGATCAAACATTGCTATACCCGTAAATACGAATTTGAAGTCGAAATTCTGGTCCGGTTAGCCTGGCGTGATGTTCCGATCGCATCGGTTCCGGTAAGTATCTATTATGCGCCAAAAGAGGAAAGGGTTTCCCACTTCAGAAAATTCAGGGACTTTGCCCGCGTCACCATCCTGAATACCATTCTCGTTTTTATGGCCGCCCTCTGGCTTCGTCCGCTCGCGTTTGTAAAAAGATTAAGAAAAAAATCGTTACGTGAGGTCATCAATGAATATATCATGAACAGTGAAGATTCCAATTCAAGAATTTCATTATCACTGGGATTGGGAATATTCATGGGTATTTTACCTATCTGGGGATGGCAGATGGTTGCTACTTTCGGTCTGGCACACCTGCTGCGACTCAATAAATTTGTCGCCGTGGCCGCTTCAAATATCAGCCTCCCTCCCCTGCTGCCCCTGATTTTATATATGTCCTACAAAACAGGGGGCTGGGTCCTCGGAATCCACAATGCTTCCCTGAAATACTCATCCGGCTTTGGGTTTCAATGGATAAAAGAAAACCTGGTCCAGTATCTCCTGGGAAGCCTCCTTTTTGGGATGGCATTGGCACTCGTTCTGGGACTCATAACCTATGTCATTCTCAGTATTTTTAGAAAAAAAGCGATCCCGGTAAAATAATTAGGAACTGGTTATGACGGATATTTTCATTCTTATTTACCGGTTTTTTGATCCACGAAAATCGCTCTTTTTCATTTTTATCCTGATTCTCACAGGATCCATTCTTTTTCTCTCATATAACATCCGTTTTGAAGAGGATATTACCCGTACCATGGGAAAAAACGGAACTGAAAACCTACAGGGGTTTGTCATTAAAAACCTGAAACTGACCGATAAGCTGGTTGTTGATATCACCCTTGCCGATTCCCTTGCTGAACCCGATCCGGGTGAAATGGTCCGGTTGGGCCAAAAATTGGTCGATTCACTGAATAGCCGTTTCGATACTGCTTTCATCCGCAATATTGTGTTTCAAACCTCCGACTCTCTGGTGTTATCCCTGATGGAACTGGTCATTGATAACCTTCCATCTTTTCTTGACGAACAAGATTATCAGATAATCGATAGCCTGATAACCCCCCGGTCGGTTACCGCATCGTTCGAAAAAAACCTCCGGATACTGAATACACCGGCAAGCATTCTTCTCAGGAAAAGAATTCAGCAGGATCCACTTGGCATTTCTGGCCTTCCCCTGAAAAAATTGAAATCCATTCAGGCCGATGGTAATTTTGATATCATCGATGGATGTGTGTTCTCTCATGACCTGCGCCATTTACTCCTTTTCATTGTCCCGGCCAATCCTTCAGCCGAAACATCAAAGAATACCGAATTCATTCGCGGTTTGGATGAAACAATCAACGCCATCCGCTTGAACGACAATCAAAAATATGAGATCGGATATTTCGGAGGGGTTGCCATCGCTGTGGCCAACGCCACCCAACTGAAAAAAGACATCACATTGACCCTCGCCATTGCCCTGACCCTGATCTTTCTTTTAATTGGCTGGTATTTCAGGAGTATCATGGTACCCATTCTTGGATTGTTGCCAGCCCTTTTTGGCGGAGGACTTGCCCTGGCAGTTTTAGCCGTTGCAAAAGGATCCATTTCTGCCATCGCTTTGGGCATCGGTTCGGTTATCCTGGGCCTGATCGTTGATTATACGCTTTATATCGTCAATCTCTACCGGAAAAATGGAGTTGTGGAAGCTGTCCTCAAAGAGATAACACTCACCATCATTCTTTGCAGCTTAACTTCTGCCGGGGCATTCCTTTGTCTGACCTTTCTCAATTCCGGGGTGCTTCACGATCTGGGTTGGTTTGCCTCCATCAGCGTTTTGGGCGCTGCTTTTTTTGCGCTCATCATCCTTCCCCATTTTCTGCGTGGAACCATTGGGATAAATCCTTCTTTACTCAAACCCAATTTTATTGACAGGATCGCGAATATCCGGTTCGAAAAAAATATTCCACTCATTGTTATCCTCGCGTTATTGCTGATCGTCAACCTTTTCTTTGCAAAACGGGTGACTTTTGAAAAAGAGATGAACACCCTTAGTTTTATAACCCCGGGCCTGGCTAAAACTGAATCTGCCCTTGATAAAATAAGCAATTACAAACTGAAAAATATCTACCTCGTCCCGACCGGACCATCGATAGAACAAGCCCTTCGCACGAAAGAAAAATTGGGGCCCGTCATCCGGTCTTTACAAAATAGCGGCATTATCCAGGGTATAAATGATGCAGGTCCGCTGCTGCAATCCGATTCCCTGCAAAGAATAAAAATTGCCCGGTGGAATGCTTTCTGGTCACCCGAAAAAAAGGCACAATTGCATCAATCCATCGTGAATGAAACAAAAAACAGTGCGTTCCGCCCCGGCAC
>DYSO01000219.1 GCA_020718225.1 Draconibacterium orientale
AAAAACAAAACAACAAGCTTCAAACAAAAAAAGGGCAACGCATTGAATGGCTGATTTTCATTTTCGTTACCATTGCCAGTATGGCCCCCCTGCTTTTAACCCGGATTTTCCCCAGCCTCGATGGGGCATCCCACCTAAGCAATACCAGCATTATTAACCAACTGCTCTTTTATAACAACAAACTGTTTCAGCAGTTTTTCATGCTCAACCCCGAACCGGTGCCCAACTGGACTTCCCACTTCATCCTTGCCCTGCTGAAACTTTTTCTTCCTGCTTTCCTGGCCGAAAAGATTCTCCTCGTCCTCCTGCTCACCGGCATTCCGTTTGCATTTCGCTCCCTGATGCGCACAATCTCGCCTAAAAATATCCTTTACAGCTATCTGATCTTCCCCTTCACACACCCCATGTTTCTATTTTTTGGGTTCTTTAACTTCTGTATTGCCATCCTTTTTTTCCTTATTGCCCTGAATTATTGGCTAAAACATGAAGGAGGGAGCTGGAAACCCAAGAAAGTGATTGCCCTTGCCATCCTTGTCGGATTTACCTATTTTTCGCATGTCGTCATTTTCGGCCTCTTGCTTATTGTCATTTCCGCCCGGATCGTTGTGGTAAACTTCGCTGCATACCTGTGCAAAACAAGCAATTTTAAACAGGCCGCAAAATCGTTTGTAGCCCAGGCATTGGCCATCACCGCTGCTGCCTTTGTCCCGCTCCTATTGTTTGTCTATTTTTTCTATACCCGGCCCGGAACCCGCCAGATTACCTACATTGCCCGTGAAGAACTGATAAAATACCTTTATACCGTGCGCCCCCTGATCTCCTTTAATACGGTGAGCGAAGGGAAAATTACCGTGGTTTTGTTCCTGCTACTGGCCGCCCTGGTCATAACTGGAATGGTATTCCTTATTATCCGGGCCATTAAGTTAAAAAACGCTGAAAACCAAACACAAAAAGGAGAGAACGACAGTAAAATCCTTCCTCCCATCCAGAGTTGGTGGCTGATGGCCTCCTCACTCATCCTACTTTTTCTCTATTTTTCGTTACCGGATGCCTATGGGACCGCAAGCTATACCAACCTTAGGATCGGATATGTGCTTTTTTTACTGATCATCCTCTGGATATCCACATTCAGGATCCCTGCCTGGTTCGGGCTGATTGCCGCCATCGGGGGATTGTACGTCCACATCCACCTGCTTGCCTATTACGCGCCCATTGTCGGTGACCTGGGAAAAATGGCTTCATCGTGCAACAAAGCTGCCGACAAAATTCTCCCAAATACCTTGGTGCTGCCGGTTTATGTCATGGACAACTGGTTTACCGGCCATTTTGTCGATTATATCGGCGTCGATAAACCGGTTTTGCTGGTCTATAATTATGAATGCGTGACGGGCTATTTTCCCGTTATCTGGAACAAAGATGCCAAACCCAACTATTATCTGGGCCCGCGATCCATTCCCGATGACCATATAGATTTTGAAGAGACCCCGGGCCGGCCCTTCCTTCAAATAGACTACGTGTTTATTGTTGGTTCATATGATCAGAATAAAGATTGGTTTTTTACCACCCTTCACCGGATTCTCCTGAAACACTTTACCCTGACCTATTCCTCTGAGTATTGCAGTTTATACCATAAAAAACCGTAAACCGGATCTGGTTTTATCCACCATCATGATCTGAAAATCAAATATTCCTCATTAAACAGGTACCCGGGGAATGTAAGGCCTATTTAAAAGGGATATAGGAACCGTTGGCATCGCCAAAACACAACCCGTTAAAATCCAAAGTAACATTACTTCCATTGACCGTAAAAGGATAATCATTGAACAACCAGTCGCCGGCCGGAAATGAATTGATAAAAGAGGCTATCCGTTTTTTGACCAATAAAACATCCGAAGCCGTCAGCCCCCCCGACCCATTGACATCGCCGGAAGCAAGGAAAATTCCCTCTAAGAAAGAGATGCTGGCAATGTGTTTTTTGTACAAAAGCACATCGGCAGCCGTAACCCCTCCCCACATTTTACCGGTTAGCGCCTCTAAAGAATAGTCGCCATCAACCAAACCTGTAAAATGATAGTTCCCGGCAGCATCGGTAACCGTTTCATCGATAACAGACCCTAAGGCATTTTTTAGTTTTACCGCAACGCCCGATAATGGCGTCATGGAACCATTCGGGTAAGCGATGGTGCCGCTGAGTTCATACGAATTGCCGGGCTGTGTGATGATGACCCTCTGATCAACAGCCACCGGACCGGTAACCTGCACCGTTCCGTTGGGCCACCAAACCTTAATTGAATCAGCCATCACTGCATCCCCCATACCAAAAAACTGGGCCAGCTCGTTTTCGCCACCTTGTCCTCCCCCCGATTGCGTAGTGATTTCCCGATACTGAGAAACAGGCTGACCGTCAATCTGTGCATACACCGATATTTTTGCCCCGATGGCCCCTATATTTGAAGCCATGCCCCTGGCCTCTATCCTGAGCCAGTGGTTGTCGTTCCCGTCATTGAGATAGAGGACGTTGTTTCCACCAAAATAGTTGTTTCTTGCGGTAAAAATATCCAGATCGCCATCGCCATCAATATCGGCCCAGGCAAGCCCTTCAATATAATTGCCTCCGTTAACAAGGGCATTCCCCGTGATTTTCAGAAAAGTGCCATCCCCGTTGTTCCGGTACAACCGGTTTGGCCCGTCATAACCGGCAACTACCAAATCGAGGAACCCATCCTTATTGTAATCGCCCCAGGCACTGCCGGAGGCCCAGGTAACTTCGTTCACCAATGGGCTATCGGTGATCTTTGTAAAGGTCCCGTCGCCATTGTTCATATAAAACAGGTCGTTGTACATGCCCAATACGCCGGTAGTGATAAACAGGTCAAGAAAACCATCGTTGTTGCAATCGCCCCAACTTGCCCCGGAACAACTGGAAACATCCGTAACCACAGCCCCTTCGGTAATTTTTGAGAAAGTCCCGTCGGCATTGTTATGGTAAAGACAATTGGGAGCATCGGCGTTAACGACAATCAAATCGGGCCAGCCGTCTTTATCATAATCCCCCCACGAACAACCACCAGAATTGGCATTGTCCGTGACGATGGCCCCGTTGGTGATCTTTTCAAACGAACCGTTCCCTAAGTTATGATAAAGAAAATTGGGTTGGTTCCGGTTGCACACATAAAGATCGAGCCATCCGTCCCGGTCATAATCTGCAAAAGCGGCGCCTACCGATTTTCCCCCATCGGTCACTACCGGCCCCTGCGTTATCTTGGTAAAGATACCGGTGCCGTTATTGGTGTAAAGGAAGTTGTTTTCATTATAATTCGAAACAAACAGATCGGTGTGGCCATCGTTATTGAAATCTGCGGCCGAACAGCCATAAGAACTCCCCCCATCGGTATAAACCGGCGAATTTGTAATTTTTGTGAAAGTCCCGGCCCCGGTGTTCATATATA
>DYSO01000064.1 GCA_020718225.1 Draconibacterium orientale
TAAGTAAGTGTGGCGAAAAACAACAAAAAGAGAAAAATCATAAAATGATGAAGGGTTCAAACCTAATTACCGCTGCTTTTTTTAATAATTTTGAGTGTATGAAAAAAATTGTTGTTTTATTTCTGTTTATCAGTCTGATATGGATTGGTAACCGGACCTTTGCCCAGGATGGGGTGGACCTCAATACATCGTGGAAATTTTTTCAGGGCGATAGCCCCTCATATGCCGACCGGGGGTTTGACGACTCAGGATGGAAGCAGATTTCGGTTGATAAAATCTGGGAGTCGTCCGGATATGATCCTTATGATGGGTATGCCTGGTACCGGATCCAGGTGTTCATTCCTTCCTCATTGAAAAACAATGCTTTTCTCAAGGACAGTTTGCGGATTTATCTTGGAAAGATAAACAACTTTGACCATACGTTTCTGAACGGGAAACTGATTGGGATCAATGGCAGCAATGCCACTCCGGATATGGCTTCGGATACTACATTTATTCATGCTCCGATCAATTATTGGGATAAAAAGCGTTCATATACTTTATCGATAAAGGATCCCCGGATCGACTGGGATCAGGAAAACGTGATTGCCGTCAGGGTTTTTGACCAGGGTGGCCAGGGTGGTTTATATACCGGCGACCAGGCCATACGGATGACCCGGTTCGCCGATTATCTCGAACTTCAGAACAACCTGACTTCCTATGCTTTTTCAAACGGAAATCTTGAAAAATCGGTTGTCTTATATAACAACTCAGCTTTTTATTCGATGGATGGGGCTTTTACAATTATTGCGGTAAATAAATTGAACGGAGAACTGATTTACAAGAAAGAGGAGCTGGTAGCTCTGAAACCCGGTCAAAGGCAAGAATTTCCCATTATTCTCAGCATGCCCGATCAGTCGGCACAGATTACCTGCCATTTCGGGTTTAACGGATCGGGTGAAACCCTCCGGGTGACCGAGGAAACACCCTATCTTACCACCCCGGCGCCCACGGGCTATCCACGCATCAATGGCCCATCTGTTACGGCCGCGAGGCCAGGAAAACCGTTCTTGTTCACCATCCCTGTGACCGGGACAAGACCTGTAATTTTCGGTGCGGCGAACCTTCCTGCCGGGCTGACGTTGGATGCAAACACAGGGATCATCAGTGGGAAAGTTCCACAAAAGGGAAAATATGAGGTTGAAGTCAGTGCAAAAAACATCGAGGGTTCAACGACCCGGACATTAACCATAGATATCGGAGAGCGGATTTGCCTGACCCCACCCATGGGATGGAACAGCTGGAACTGCTGGGGACTGGCTGTGGATGAACAAAAGGTGATTGCCAGCGCCCGGACATTCCGCGATAAAGGTTTAATGAATCATGGCTGGAGTTATATCAATATTGACGATGGATGGGAGATCTACCGTGATGAGGAGCCAAAGCGCGATGTTTCCGGCAATATTCTGGCCAATAAAAAATTCCCTGATATGAAGCGGCTGGGCGACACCATTCACAAGATGGGGTTGAAATTTGGAATTTACAGTTCTCCAGGTCCCCTCACCTGCGGTGGGTACACGGCAAGTTACCTACATGAAACAAAGGATGCCCGTTCTTTTGCCACATGGGGAGTCGATTATATAAAATATGACTGGTGTTCTTACGATGCCATTGCAAAAGATACCTCGCTGGCCGAAAGGAAAAAACCGTACTTCGTGATGCGGGATGCATTAGCCAAACAGGACCGGGATATTGTTTACAGTCTTTGTCAGTATGGGATGAGTAAAGTTTGGGAATGGGGCGACGAAGTTGGGGGTAATTTATGGCGTACCACCGGTGATATTACCGACACCTGGGAAAGCCTTCGGGATATCGGGTTTAACCAGACGATGAATGCGGCTTTTTCCAAACCCGGAAACTGGAATGATCCCGATATGCTCATTGTCGGTTGGGTTGGCTGGGGCCCAAGTCTCCATCCCACCAGGCTGACCCCCGATGAACAATATACCCATCTTTCGCTCTGGTGCCTGCTTTCGGCGCCCCTGCTGATTGGTTGCGACCTGGAACGCCTCGATGATTTCACCCTGAACCTGCTGACCAACGACGAAGTATTGGCCATCGACCAGGATCCTTTGGGAAAACAGGCTACCCCAGTTCTGAAAGAAGGCGACATACAGGTGTGGGTCAAAGATTTGACGAATGGGGCGAAAGCCATTGGCGTGTTCAACCTGGGTGAAAAAACGGCAAAGTTTGCACTTCAATTGGAAAAAGCAGGAATAAAACCAGGGGTTGAAGTGCGTGACCTTTGGCGGCAAAAATCCATGGGCAAAGCCGGTAGCCTGTTGGATTTGATGGTCCCTTCGCACGGTGTGATGCTGTTGACAGCAAAATAGATCGTTATTGATGCGATTTCCGTGAGTACTTTTTTGAAATCTTTCTACTTTTGTGGAAACCTTAATCGTCTCGTTTCATGGAAAAAATACTGGTTATTGGATGTTCCGGACAAATTGGTTCAGAACTCACACTCGAATTGCGCAACAGATATGGGAACAACAATGTAATTGCTACCGACATCCGGCCCGCTCCTGTTGAAATTTCAGGTACCGGGCCTTTTGAAATCCTGGATGTTTTAGATGCATCCAAGCTCCAGCTTATCCTTGAACATGAAAAGATAACCCAGATTTACCATCTGGCGGCCATTCTCTCGGGAAACGCCGAAAAACGTCCTTTGGCTTCGTGGGATATCAATATGCGCAGTTTGATGAATGTGCTTGAACTGGCCCGGGAATTGAAATTAAAGAGAATCTTTTGGCCAAGTTCCATTGCAGTTTTTGGCCCAACTACCCCCAGGTTTGACACTCCGCAATTTACCATCATGGAACCCAATACGGTTTATGGTATCAGCAAATTGGCCGGGGAGCGATGGATCGAGTACTACTTCAATAAATATGGCGTTGATACCCGCAGCCTGAGGTACCCGGGACTGATCAGTTATAAAACAGAAGCAGGAGGGGGTACTACCGACTATGCAGTAGAAATTTTTTATGAAGCCATTAAACATAAAAGGTATGAATGTTTTCTGGGACCGGATTCGGCACTGCCCATGATGTTTATGCCAGATGCGATCAAAGCGACCATTGATGTAATGGAAGCGGATGAATCAAAACTTTCTTTACGCTCGTCCTACAATGTTGCCGGCATCTCGTTTACCCCTCAGATTCTTGCCTCGGAGATAAAAAAGCACATTCCTGGTTTTAAAATCTCCTACAAGCCCGATTTTCGTCAGGCGATAGCCGACTCATGGCCCGCCCGCATTGACGATACCGTTGCCCGGAAAGATTGGGGGTTGCGGTATGAATACGATCTTGAAAGAATGACGGAGGTGATGCTCAGGGAGGTTGGGAAGAAAATGGGGTGAGGGGTGAGTGGTGAGTGGTGAGTAGTGAGTTTATTAAAGATGGGTTGATTTGATCGTTGTTTCATTATTCATCTTTGTTTCAATAGATCGTTTCATTATTATAAGCATCTTCCGTATTTTACTTAAACATTCCATTTCCCGTTCGACACTTATAACCAACCCAAGCTTAAATGCAATTTCCAATTGTGTTTCAAGTTCTGTGGCAGATCCTAACGCCACACTTATAAAATAACGAAACTCTTTTGAAGAAGCTCTTGAGGCACCTTCTGCAATATTTGATGGAATGGATACACCAACCCTCCGAATCTGAGAAACCAACCCAAATTTTTCCTGAACAGGAAAATGCTCTGTAATCCTGTAAAGATCAACAATAAATTCCATAGACATCTTCCAGACATCTAGGTCACGATGCGTTTTAACAGATTTCATGCTTTTTCCCCTTAATCCGTCAAACACATAAAAAGTAATACACTCGTGAAAACTTTTCCCTCACTACTCACTACTCACCATTCACCATTCACCACTCACCACTCACCATTCACCCCTCACCCTCCTCAAAAATCAACTTCTTATACTTATTGTAAAGGAATGCGATGATCAGCAATAAAACGCCTAAAATTATGAAAATAATCGTCTTTGCGATGGTTCCCAGGGAGCTTAGGTCATAGACGAAAAGTTTGGCCAGGGTTGCTGCGAATAAAATGATTGCCGCAATTCGTAAGTGTAATTTTTTCTTCCATATACCAAGTACGATCAGGAATAATGAATAAACTCCGCAAAGGATACTCAGCCCCAGTTTATATGATTGTTCCGACCCGAAGATATCCATCCAGTTGATCAGTTCATTTCCTGCAATTGTCAGGATTACAAGGTGGAGAAGAATATCGTACTCTTTGTGAAAATCGATATCGAGGAATTCCTGCCGGGTATAACGGTACATGGACAGGAGCATAAATGCCAGAAATCCAAACGAAACATAACGGATTCCGACATTAAAAATGCCGCGATAATAATATTCGGAAAGAACCTGGCTCAGATAGTTATCGCGAAGTGTACCCAGCGCAATCAGCCCAAGGGTAAGGAATACTCCCGTGGCAATGATGTTGAACCCGATGTTGATATAACCCGCTAAAGTTTTTTTCAGTTTCAGGATGTTTAGAAAAGAAAAAACCGAAAAGAAAAAGAGTGAATATACCAGGATGCAAATGGTTTTATACTCCGGTAAATCCTCGTTGTGGTACTGTATCATTCCGCTGGCCCCGGTGTCGACGGATATTTTGGATCCGTTATAAAGCTGGTCCCAGTAAGTTACAATTTCCATATAAAATGCAAAGTACACAACGACCATAAGCATTCCTGCTACCATGAAATTAAACAAACCCAAAAAAGATTTATTCCCGGCTAGGGGAGAAGTAAACTTCCTGTTGCCATTAAGGATGCTTATATAGGTGAAGGATGCCACAACGATCAGGGAGGTAAGGAAATTGAGATTGATCAGGGGAAGGATTTTTCCAACTTCGTCCATGGATCCTGAAATTTGATAAGCTTGCGGCCACCCCGTTGTGATGCTGAAAAAAGCCAGGACCATGAGCGGGTACGACAACAGTTCGTAGACAGCATCGTGTTTTCTCCTTCCAATCCAAAAAAGCGCTGTAGCCTCAACCGACCACAACATCGTGACCCAGTTGCCATCTAATTGAACGGGGATGGCTATTGTTAAAAATGCCACAGCCATGCCGGCAGTAAAGTAATACAGGTTCCGGTCGGCTTGCTTTTGGCGGAAAACCAGAATGGATACGATCCCATGGAGCAACCCATTTCCAAGGGTAAACAATCCCAGGAATTTTTCGTCACTGCTCATTTGATTTAAAACAGCATATCCCACACCAAAAAAAATGGAAGCATTAGCCAGAAGAAGAAGGATTTCTTCAATCTGGAATTTCTCTTTTTTCAACAGTTTATATGCAAGAAACAGGATATAAAAAGTAACAAAGAAAATAGAAAGAAAAGTCCAGGCTGCTGTAAAATGAACAGCGCCGTTGTAAGCTGGAATAAACCAGGTAAGGAAAATGAGCCAGGTGAGCAGAAAAGAGGAATAGTAGAGCGATTTCCAATACTTCCTGAAAGCAATCGCCAGAATACCCGTATTGATGATGGCCATGTAGGTGAACATGAAGACAACTTTTCCCGACCCGTCGTCAAGAAGAAAGGGGATTGCGTACGCGCCCACCATTCCGAAATGGGCAATAACCGGTTTGTTGTAATGGAGTGAAGCAGCCACCGTGAGTACCGTTATGAAAACCATAAGTGTAAAAGTGAGTTCTGCCGGGAGCAGGTTATAAAAACTGTACGCCGCAAAGGTGATGAAATAGAGAATGGCCATGGAGCCGCTGAGGAGTATTGCGCTATATGCCTGATATTGTTTCTTCAGGCGGAAGGCAAATCCGAAAAGGACCAATCCTGCAAGGTAACCCAGTATTATCCTGGCCCAGGGGCTGATCAGGTCATGGTCAATGGCGTATTTGACCCCGATCGCGACGCCAATCACCGTAATGATGATGCCGATTTTACTGATCAGATGTTCCCCGATAAATTTTTCTATGTTATTCCGAATTTTTAAAGGTTTTTTCCTTGCATGGCCATCGGAATCATCAATTTTCGGCAAAGAGGCCGTTTCTGGTTTTATTGGAGAAGGGGTTTCACCGGATAGATGTTGCCTCGCGGAAAATTTTTCCGGCTGTTCCTTCGGCTGAGTTTCCTCCTGTTTTGTGATTACAGGTATTGATTCAGTTGTCATTGCATCCAGTTGGTGGATGTTGTCGCGAAGCGCCTCAATCTCTTTTTGAAAAGCGGCCTGCTTTTCCATGAGCTCATCGACCTTGTTGAGGAGTTGTGCGATACGGTTTTGTTCCTTGTTCATAATTTCCTGCTTTACAATGAATGGGTTTGCAATATAAAATTGAAGACTGGGCAGAATAATGAAGCGGATGACCGGACTATTCGAGGGTTTATTCTGTAAAGATACTGAAAACGACAGCCAAAGTCAATAAAACCGGAAAGCATTGCCTGTTAAAAAAAGCGGGCAATGCTTTCGAAAAAACAACGATAAAAGCAGGTTTGTGGCGCATCATGCGTCACTGGTCAGGGGGCGCTATTTGACGGAGTATATTACAATTTCAGGTCCATCGACTTTGTAGAACATTTCACCCCCATTGCTGAAATGGGGTATGTTAAAAAACAGCAAATTGCCATCATCAAGCCCACGGACGGCCATTTTATCCAGGTCGATGGAAGCAAATTCCTTAAAGGTCATCTTCACTCCGTCCCCTTCGGTAAATACAGCATAATCCTGATAAAGATCGTCGGCATTCATATATGCGGAGGCTTGATAAAAGGGGAAAGTAGGTGTTTTAACCGTTCCTTCGATTTTCATCGTAGCCGGGTTTATTTTAATGATCCCGTTGTCACAGTTGAGTATGATTTTCCCTTCTTTCGGAAAATAAAACATCTTCCAGGTGTCGCCCAGTTTTTCTTTGGCAACGGGGACACTATTCACAACATCACCGTTTTTCGGATCGAGAATCATAAAGTTTTTATCTGTTGCACAGAACAACTTTCCATCGATATAATCGAGTCCGGCAATGAAATCGAATTTGTCCTTCGCCTTTTTTTCAATGGTTTCATTACTCCATACGATTTTTCCGGAGGCGGCATCATAGGCAATAATGCCGTATTTGTCCTTGTTGTTGTACTCATACCGTTCGATGTTTGGCCCTTTATCCTGTGTTATGGAGGCACATTTTAATGCGTCGCCGCCATGGCCCATGATAACCAGCCCATTGGTAACAACAAGGAAAGGAATTTTCTGTGCATCTGGAAATTTTTCCGAATCCCAGATTTTTGTTCCGCTGTTGGCTTCGTAGCAGGATACAATGTTTTTCGTTTTATTAACGACAAAGGTCTTACCGTTAAAAGTTACAGGGTCCGGAGCCGGATAGGGTGTTGTGAGTAATTTGCGCAACCCCGACACCTTCGATTCACTGGCAGAAAAATTCGCCTCCCATTTCATCTCCCCGTTATCGGGATCAAGCACCGTTAAACCGGTACCCGGTTTTGGACTTGGATTATGTTCAATGAACAAGTTACCGTCATCATAATGCATTCTGGCAAAATAATCCTGCTTGCTTACCCAGTCGAAGGCGCAGTTTATATGATATTTTTTACTCCATATCAGCGCATCTGTTTTTGAATTGTAACCTTTAAAGGTCATGTCAAACTGTGGTAATTCAATTCCTGTAAGAAAGCTGAAGGCATTGTTGGTTTCCGTTATCATCAGAACATACATCTCTTTTTCAGGTATGTCAAGGATTTTGGCATGCTTCCGGTCGGCAAGGTATTTCTTTTTGTTGAAGTAACTGTCATAATCGGCCACCTCCTTGCCTTCATTTACTGTTACACAGATTTCATTATCCTTCCCGGTGATAATTTTCACCAGATCGTAATAGGTCATTATAAAACAGTCGAAATCCTTCGACTTACCGGTTAACGTTATGGGTTTCGACCAAATGGTTTTCCCCGTATTGACATCAACCAGGTCAACGCTCTCTTTTGTTGGTAACAAAACCCCGTTGGTAACTTCGTCATAATAGTCGCTAAATCCAACAGACAATTGATAATCACCGAGTTCTGATACGTATTTATTGCTACTCCAGAGCAGGTTTCCGGTTTTGCCATCGAGGAAATATTTTGTGGCAATCCCCTTTTTTGTATCTTCGTCATACACCAATACGACATTTGCACTTTTATTCCAGAACTGGTTCGAAAACTTTTTGTTGCTGAAATCCTTTTCAAAATTTTTCTGCCAAAGGATTTTTCCGGTTGTTCCATCAAGCATCAGCATATCGGCTTTGGTGGAGCAAAGAAAAAATTTAAAATCATTAGTGTGGACGTACCATTTCACCGATGGGGTGAAAGGCAGCCTGATGTTTTGAAGTTCCCTGAATTCGGGGCCGCCCGCAAAGATTTTTACTGACAATAAAGAAAAAAGAAAAAGGGCTGTAATCGTCAGGTGTTGTTTGATTTCGTAGGTTTTCATAGTTTCAAATGATTTGGTTGAAATTGAATGAGAATTAAACCAGACAAATTTCCGGAGGATGGTCAGGCTGGTCAATCACCTTTTAGTGTGATATTGTCGTTGAGGGCAGGAAGGGGAAACCGGTGAAAATTATTGTTTCATGCACAGGAGCAATGCTTCTGTGCGGGTACGTACCTGGAGTTTCTGATAGATTTTCCGGATATGGGTACGTACCGTTTCAATATTTATAAATAGTTCAGCAGCAATCTCTTTATACAGGTATCCTTTGGACAGATAGGACAATATTTCCTCTTCCCTGGGGGTGAGGGTTGATTCGGGGAACTGGCGTTTGGCCGGTTTCGAAAAAGTCTGAACTACTTTCCGGGCAATCTCGCCACTCATGGGTGAGCCCCCTTTGACCAGTTCTGTGATGGCTTCAAGCAGTTTGGCAGGAGGGGTTTTTTTTAGCAAATAGCCGGTGGCCCCGGCAGTCAATGATTTGAATATTTCATCTGAATTATCGAAAATGGTGAGCATCATCACCTGAATTTCCGGATGGATATTTTTGATACCGACCACGCATTCAATCCCATTCATGCCGGGCAGGTTGATATCCATCAATACGACCTGTGGCTGGTGGGAGATAATCTCAAGGAGTGCATCTTCAGCCGAAGCGCAAGCAGCAATACACCGGAATCCTTCCGACCCGTTGATTAAAAATTTCAGTCCATCGCGGACTGCGGCATCGTCTTCCACAATCATTACTTCAATTTCTTCGGGCATCGGCTTGGGATTTGTCATAAATTGAACGTCAAAGATAATGACTGCAGCGGTTGGATGCATCACCCTTTGATGTTACATTTCGGTTACGGGTAAGTGGACGGAAATCCGGATGGTTGTTCCTTTTCCAATTTCCGATGAAATATCAAATGACCCTCCGTGTTCTTCAATCCGTTTACGCATATTGATTAACCCATTGCCCCGTCCCTCTGTTTTTTCGATGGTGAACCCGGTTCCATGGTCTGTGATCATCATCCGGAGCATCTGATCTTCAAGTATCAGTTTTATGTTTACCTCTTTTGTTCCTGAATGTTTGACGATGTTGTTCAGCGCTTCTTTGAGAGTCAGAAAAAGGTTTCTCCGCAACTCCGACGACATGGGCCGTGCCGGAACCTTATCGGGAAAGAAAAAATGGCCATGGATGGCTGCCGATTCAAGTAAGGAGGAGGCATATTGCCGGATGTGGGATGAAAAACTGTCGAGTGTGTCGTTACGGGGGTTCATGGCCCATATAATTTCGCTCATATCATCAACAACTCCGCCTGAGATATCAGAGATCTGCCCAATAATCTGCCGGGATTTAACAGGGTCCTGATTTTGTTTTTTTGCCAGCTCACTCAGGATGGAAATGCGTGTCAGGCTTGCGCCAAGATCATCATGCATGTCTTTAGAGATGCGCAACCGTTCCTTTTCAACGGCATTTTGTTGTTCCAGGGAACGGATGCGCCGGGCATAGCGGATGGTGTTGATCTGCCTGACAACAAATGTGGTAATGGCAATAACCGTGATAAAAAGAATAAGCTGAAACCAGATGGTTTTCCAAAAATGGGGATGAAGGGTTACCGTAATCAGGACTACAGGGTTACTCCAGTTCTGCCAGGTGTCGGCACATTTTACCCATAAACGGTATTTCCCCGGAGGGAGGTCACGATAATTGAAACTTGCATCCAGTGAAGGTTTCCCCCAGTCTTTCTGATATCCTTCGAGAAAAAAAGAGAATACCTGCGACCCTGCATAGGTATAATCGGAGCAAAAAACCATGCCACTGATATGCGGAGCTTTCCGGCTCAAGGTAATGGTTGCATTCAGGGGTGGGATGCCTTCGGAAAAGGAGGTGTCGGAGACGGAGAGGGAGATCAGTCTGACCGGCTGGTCCTCTTTTTTTGCCCTGAACCAGGTTGGATCAAATCCATTGATTCCCCGGATACCACCAAAATAGAGCATGCCATTGGGCGCTTTGCAGGCAGCATTGTAATTAAACTCAAGGGACTGAAGGTTGTTACGGGTGTGAAAAGTAACAATAAAATCCTGTTTTGGGTTGAAACATCCCAGCCCCTGGTTACCCGAAAACCAAACCTGCCCGACATCATCCTGTAAAAGAGCATAGATGACTTCGTTGTGGATTTCTTTGATCGAATGTGGAAGAGGCGCGATGGTCCCGTCGTGGTTAAAAACCTGTATTCCATTGCCTGTGGCTGCCCATATTTGACCCTGGTGCAGGATCAAAGCATATACAGCATTGGATGAAACCTGGTTTTTTTCAGTGAAAACCCTGCCCTCATGGAATCCATGTATTTTCGGTACCCGGTACAGCCCGTATTGATTTCCAATCCACCAGGTATCATCTGTTTCGAGGTAGCATAAGACAGGGATGAATTCTCCTGAAGAGATAAAAACCGGTTCATTTCCGGAGTGATACAGGTACATCTGATGGTTGCAAAAACAGACAACGGTATCGTTTGAAAGGATCAATAATTTAGCAGATTGGCAGTTGAATTCGTGGGTTAACAACGTTTTTCCCTGATGGTCCAGGACTTTCAGCCCCTGCCTGGAAGCGGCCCAAAGCCTGTTCCTGTTATCAACCTTGAGGTCGAGATAATACACGTCATTATCATCCAGGGCCCCAATGCGATGAGCGGTGTCCAGTCCCTGGGAAACCCGCCATAGTCCGTTGTGGTAAGTTCCCGCCCACAACGCATTGCCAAACCAGGTGAGACATCGGGTAAAGCCTAAATCCGTCCTCAGAAAGTGAACCTGGTTTGGGGCATAAAGCAAAACACCGTCGCCATCGGTCCCCAACCATAGATTGTGATGGTTATCTTCATATACAGAAATGATGCGGGTTGTTAACGTCTCAAGTTTTTTTCCTTCATAGTAATTGAATTTCATTTCAAACAGAATATGGTCCGACAATTTATATTGATCGGTTTTAACCCTGCTTGTCAGCCAGAAATTGTTTTGACTGTCGATAAAAAGGTCTCTTTTATCACGGAGTGAAGTTTCGACCATTTTTTTCAGTTTACCCGCTCCCAGGTATTGGAAAATTGTCCCTGAAGCGAGGATGTAAATTTTCCCATGGTTATCGGAAGCCGCTGACTGGTAACCGTTAACCGGCATCCAGGTGGCATCGAATCCGGAACCGGATACAGGGTGGTTTGTGTTTATGATAATAATACCCTCGTCGCAGCACAACAACAGTTCCATTCCATAAAAGCTTACCGCTGTATGGGGAGAGAGGTTTGTTGGAATTTTGTCTGCACGGTTAAATCTGAGTGTTTTTGGCGCTACTTTTTCCGCTTCAACCAGGCAAAATTTCAATTCGTTGATCCAGGCAGCAGGCTTGTTTTGTACACGCTGGTCAAATAAAACCGGATAACTGCCATCCTCCCGGAAGATTGTGGTAAATTTCCCTGTTGATGTATTGAACCGGAGCAGGGAAGAAGATGATGACAAGGCGAGCAGCTCCCGGTTTGTTTCGGCCACATTGCGCATCACGTTGTCAGAATGGGTGTATCCGCAGTTTGCCGGGACCCGGAACACCCGGAATGTTCTTCCGTCAAAACAATGCAACCCGTCACCCGTTGTCATCCAGATGAGGCCATAGTGGTCTTGGATAACCTGGGTGACCATACTTTGTCGCAGGCCCTGTTCTACTCCGTAGGGAGTCACAAAAATAAATTCTTTTCTGGCATTAACCTGTCCGTAAGCCGATGCTGAAATGGTGGTTAAAAAATAGGCTATCAGAAAAACCAGGTTCTTCAGGGGAAATAGATATCTGATCACAAAAACCGGTTAAACGTATTCCTGCACTTGCATCTCTCCTTTCAGTACGCGGAGGGCATTGGTCGACATTGCCTGAATTTCATTATCGCCTGCATAAAGGTATATCGGGGCAAATTTTTCGACATGGTCGATGATGTTTTTAACCACAAACTGGCTGTGTGCCAGTTCGCCGGTAATGAGGATGGCATCAACGTCGGCTTTTAAAACGGCAAACATCTCCCCGATGGATTTTGAAACCTGATAGGCCATGGCCCCCATGATCATTTGTGCATGGGCATCGCCTTCATGAATGCGGTATTCAATTTCATTGATATCCATCGTGCCAAGGTGGGCATTAACCCCGGCGCATTGGGTAATCAGGGACAACATTTCCTGGAGGGTTTTGGTGCCGCTGTAGCACATTTTGACTACATCGCCCAAGGGCAATGTTCCGCTACGGACCAGAGCAAAAGGGCCATCTCCTTCAAAACCCTGGTTTACATCAACAACACAGCCTTTGCGATGGGCCCCGACCGTTGTTCCGTTTCCCATATGGGCTACAATAAGGTTCATCTCTTCATATTTCTTTTTGTGCGTTTCGGCATGCATTTTAGCTACCGCTTTTTGATTCAGCGCATGGAATATCGATTTGCGTTTTAGTTCCGGGGAGCCGGTGATCCTGGCCCAATCCTGTAATTCGTCAACAACAGTAGGATCGGCAATCATCGCTCGGGCTCCGGTTATTTCAGCCGCGATGGCATCGGCCAGCAAGCCTCCGATATTGATGATATCGTCGCCTACCGGGCTTTGTCTCAAATCCTTTTTCAACTGGTCATTCATTTCATAAACTCCCGATTTAACAGGTTTTATCAATCCTCCCCGGGAAATCACAATGCGGAGCTCGTCAAGCGAAAAATCGTTGTTTTTCAACTCTCTGATTACAATTTCTTTGCGAAACGGCACCTGGTCATAAATGGTGGGAAAACTGGCCAGATCCGCTGCCGAATGTTTCCGGCTGATCATGTAAAGAAGTTTATAATTTTGATAAACAGCAATTTGTGTTAGTGTATCCTTGGGATTAACGACTAAAATGTTAAAGGATGTCATAAATCAAGAGTTTAATAATGTTTTATGTTTCTGTCATCAGGCCTGCCGGGTTGGGCCACTTCCAGGTATGTCGGTTAAAAAAAGCAATACCTGGTTGTTCCTATTCAGCCATTCAAAGATATTATTATTTTTTATTGTTGCCTCTTTAAGAGTTCAATCATGGCATATTTAAATTTCCCGGAGTATTTTCATTACATCTACCGTTGTGTCCTGATTGTTGATCCGGACTTCAAATCCACGTTTTCTGAATACAGCAATCATGGGTTTATTATCAACTGTGGTTTGGGCGACAATTTTTTTCAAATTCCAGCGGGAGGCGATGTCGAGGCAGAAATCGGTGATGATATTGCCTAATTCTTTTTGTTGCCAGGCGTCCATGATCAGGATGGCATATTCCACACTTTCATGGTCGGGGTCGGCAATAAGGCGGCCGACGCCGATCAGTTTTTTTTGGTTATTTTCAACGATTTCCGCAACAATGGCTATTTCGCGGTCATAATCAATGTAACAATAACGGGTGGCAACTTCATGCGATTCCCAACGAAAGAAGTAACGGAACCGGTTATAAAGGGATTCTTTGGAGCAGGAACCAAGCATTTCCAGCCACAAAGGTTCATCTTCGGGTTTTATCGGGCGGAGTGTAACTTCAGTCCCATCCTGTAAGTGTGTTTTTGTGACATATTTTTCAGGATAAGGGTGCAGGGCAAGGTGGCTGTAAACCGGGACCGGGTGATCCAAAACCGCTTTATCGAGAACGATGCGGGCATCGAGGGCAATGGCCCCGGATGAAGAAACCAGCAACGGGTTGATATCCAGTTCACTGATTTCAGGATAATCGGCAGCCAGGTAAGAGAGCCGGATCATGGTTTGCAGGAGCGCTTCGATATTTTTAGGTTGGCTTCCCCTATATCCTTTGAGCAAAGGATAAATCTTCAATGATTCGAGCATATAGCGGGCAAGGCGTTCATTCAGAGGGGGGAACCCAAGGGCTTTGTCCCCAAGCAATTCGGCAGTTATTCCTCCCATACCGACCATCATAATGGTACCGAAAATGTTGTCTTTTTTAATTCCGAGGATAAGTTCCACACCCTCTTTCACCGGGGCCATTTTTTGAAGCGTAACGCCATCGATGCGGGCATCGGGAAGAGAGGCCAGGGCATCGGCAACAATTTTTCCGAAAGCCTGATGTACCATCTGGTCGTCAGTCAGGTTCAGCGCCACGCCACCCACGTCGGATTTGTGGGAGATATCGGGGGAATCAATTTTCATGACTACCGGGAAACCGATGTCATGGGCAATTTGTACAGCGTTTTGGGCATTGGGGGCAAAATGAGGGCGGGTTGTCGGTATCCCATAGGATTCGAGGATCGCTTTGGATATCTCTTCCGACAGAACCAGTCCTTTTCCGGTTATGGTTTTATTAAATTCTTCACGGAGCGTAATCCGGTCAAGTGAAAATTCGACCGGGATATCTTTTGGGGTTTCATAGAGGGTTTTCAGGTTCCGGTTATAGGTAACCAGGGTCATAAATGCACTGATGGCCTGTTCCGGCGTGCGGAAGGAGGGGATACCGTTTTCAACCAGGATATCATCGGCTTCATGCATGCTTTTTCCACCGAGCCAGGCCGCCAGGATTGGTTTTCGGGTACCGGCTACCAGGGCGCTGATCTCTTTGGCAGTAGCATTCGGGTTGGTCATGGCCTGGGGCGTGAGGATGACAAGAACGGCATCAACGCCCGGATCGTTTAAAACAATCTGGGTTGCTTTGGCAATTCGTTTTGAGCGGGCATCGCCAAGCACATCAACCGGATTGCCATGCGACCAGTAAGCAGGTAAATGATCATTAAGACTGGCCAAAGTTTCAGGTGATAATTCTGCCAGCGCTCCGTTTGAAGCAATCAGGGCATCGGTTGCCATTACACCGGGGCCTCCTGCGTTGGTAATAATCCCCAACCGGGGCCCTTGTGGAAATTTATTCCGTCCGATTAATTCTGCAACGCTGAAGATATCGCCAATCTGGAAAACCCTGGCCAAACCGGCTCGTTGAAATGCGGCATCGTAAACTGCATCTTCCGAAGCCATTGCGCCGGTGTGCGAAGCGGCAACCTGCGCAGATTCAGGGAAACGGCCGGCTTTATAAACGATAATGGGTTTTGTCCGGGCAAAGGCGCGGGCCGCTGTCATGAATTTCCGTGGGTTCCCAATGGATTCAATATAAAGAATGATGCATTTTGTGTTTTCGTCCTCACCAAAATAATCGATCAGGTCCCCGAATTCAACATCGATACTGTTTCCGATGGATACAAACTGGGAGAATCCGATCCTGCCTTCAATGGCCCAGTCAAGTACCGAAGTACAAAGCGCCCCGGATTGGGAAATAAAAGCAATATTTCCCGGATTGGGCATGGCAGAGGCAAAACTTGCATTGAGTTTTAACCCGGGAACGATAATACCCAAACAGTTGGGCCCGATAACCCGCATGCCCCTGAATTTTTGTCTTATAGTCTGAATTTCTGTTTCAAGTTTTTTCCCCTCTTCTCCAATTTCTTTAAAACCAGCAGATATAATGATTACCCCCCGGATTCCGGCCTCCCCGCATTCATTGATTGTGGAAGGGACTTTTTCGGCCGGGGTACAGATAATTGCAAGGTCGGGGACCTTTGGAAGGCTTTTAATATCGGGGAAACATGGGATTCCCATCACCGCTTCGTTGTCGGGGTTTACCGGGTACACAACGCCACGAAAACCGCTGCTTACCAGATTGATCAGTACTTTCCCGCTCACACTGTTGGGATTTGTCGTAACCCCGATCAGGGCGATGCGTTGTGGGTTGAAAATGGAATTAAGCTTGTGGATGTTCATATTAGGTAGCGAGGTAGCGAAATAGCGAAATAGCGAGGTAGCGAGGTAGCGAGGTAGCGAGGTAGCGAGGTAGCGAGGTAGCGAAACAGCGCAAAGGTAGTTGAAAAATTATCTGTTTACAATTCCATAGGAGCGCTTTTTGGTTTCTTTGAGAAGACTTTTTTCAGCATAAGATAATCGAGATAATAAAGGACCCGGATTGACAGACTGTTTGTTTGGGGAGCGCTGATTGTTTTACTTAAATCGTCAAAATAATTGTAGCTGATCTGGTCGCCTTCTGTCAGGATGAGGTTTTTCCATACAAAACTCAGTTCGCTTCCGGGTGCAAAATACCAGATAAACTGAAGATCGACAGTAAATGCATTAAAACTGATGTTGGCGTTTTCAGTGTAAGTACAAGGATCGAGCGACCCCTGTCTGTTTAGTGTATAAAACTGCAGGTAATCAGCCTGAGACCAATAATGGCGGGCACGCAAAGTCAACGACGCTTTGTTACTGAATATGTACTTGGCGCTGAGTATGTTGTTGATTGTCTGAATATCGCGGCGGCCAAAATAAATGGTCGGGTTTTCGGCAGAATCGAGGATGGTATTGACCCAGCCACAGTTGTTGAGATCTTTTTCAAAATCAATACTGAGTGTAAAAGAGAGCCGGTCGTTGATCCGAAGCCGTGGGGCAATGCCAAGGAAAAAAGCAAAGTTTTTGTTCTCCGGACTGTTTTTGAGTTC
>DYSO01000065.1 GCA_020718225.1 Draconibacterium orientale
TAAACTCAGACCCAGAGTTCAAAAAAGTTGAGTTTTCTTGCTGACACTATTTAATTGCGGCGCCTAAGACCGGTAATCTCCGGTATGCCTACGACTATCAGAAAATTAATAATGGCGGATGGGCGATGTCGGTAAATAATGTCCTGGACTGGGTTCCCTGTATCGGTATTACACTTCAAACGGCTGTTGATTTCCCGAAGATCAGCCCATTTTTTGATATGAAAGGATTTATGGCCAGTATTAATTATCCGGCCGGACCGAAATTTGATGCAGATTACAAGCAGTTTTTAGCTGCAGGGCCTGTCATAATAAAGGAAATATTGACAATTATCCATGAAAATGTTTATCCGAGGGTAAGTAAAGCAATGCCCGGATATGTTGAGCCGGTTTTATTGGAATCGTTTGATTTCGAGCGTTGCGGT
The DNA here is from genome assembly GCA_020718225.1 of Draconibacterium orientale. Taxonomy (GTDB): domain Bacteria; phylum Bacteroidota; class Bacteroidia; order Bacteroidales; family FEN-979; genus CAIVAT01. Next base: position 423 of record DYSO01000065.1, read on the forward strand.
GATCTGGTTCCGTTGTTCCCTGATGCCGGATATTACAAAATCTTCCCCCAGGATACAGTACATTTCCAGGCATGGGAAAACCATTCGGTATATCCCTATTATCTCCTTGTGAAGAGCAACTATTAGCCGGGATGGTTACCTTTTTTGATATCCGGTCGCGGAAAGTACTATGGTCGGTAAGGGTTTCCGGTAAATGCAAACACATGGGATATACAGCCCACTGGGGTTCAGGCGTTGTAGATGGATTCAGGAATTTTATCTCGTCAATTTATTAAGAGGCTTTATTTCATCTGCATTCAGGTAATTTTGTCACGTAACAATTCACTGGCCTAGTTTACTCCGGAATGAGTGGCCTACTTTGTCCGGAATATTCAATCGACCGCAAGTATAGGGATTTCAATCCGGGCATTAAGGGGTTCCTTAAAGATCATGAGATTACCGTTTGCGGCTGAATCAGGAAGAACCTGTTCCTGCGCTGAAACCCGGAAAACCGTCCAGGCAAATAACATGAGGATGGAGAGATGTCGTATTTTCATTTTTCCTTTGATTTTATTCATCATAATCAGGTCGCGGTTGATCAATGGTTTGAGCTTGTGAGGCGTTGGGTAGCCCATATCCGGAACTGCGTGCCCTGTGGCGATTTTACCCGGTAACCAACGGAGATGATGACATCCAGGTTGTAAAAACTGGTCTCATACTTTTTTTCATCCGCGGCAGTTGTTCGGAATTTCCGAACAACTGAACTTTCTGTTAATTCTCCTTCCAAAAAAACATGCTTGATATGCTCACTGATCGTTGCTTTAGATTTCTGAAACAGTTCGTAAATTTGTGCCTGTGTCAACCAAACAGTTTCTTCCTCTAAACGAACATCAATTTTGATATTCCCTTCAGGATTTTGATATATGATGATTTCGCCTCTATTCATCTTCAAATTTTCAAATTACTTTTTTCACATACTCCCTCCAAAACTCATCCACGATCAAATCCCGGATCACCGGATTCTCGAACTTCTGGTAGAAATCAACGCGGTCATTGACATAGAATAAAAAGATCGACCCAATCACCTCTTCGAATTTCCGGCGTTTGTTGGTTTCGCTGTTGTCGCCGGTCATGACGCTGCGCAATGCCTCATCCCCGTGGACCCTGGTTTGAACATTTTTCAGATCGAGCAGGTTCTCCTTGGTGAGTTCTGCACCGTAAATCTCATTCAGTTTACGCACGATCTCCGAAAGGAAATCGAGTGATTCTTCTGAAATGCCGCCCCCTCCCATGGCCGCCATGGGTTCCAAAAGCCCGAAACATCCTCCAACTGCAACCGGTACTCGCCGATCTTCTGGATGCGCAGTGCGCTTATGGGTTGATTTTAAAAGTATTTTTTCTGCCGCTTGCTTTGGATCACTTAGCCCGGCTTTTGATTACAGGCATGTTACAAACTGGGTTTTCAATCCTTTTTAGATTTTTCCACCAATCTATAATTTGTACTTCGTCCTCCTGCTGATTCTTTTTGAAGTATATCTTTCCCAATTAAATCGTTAATATCCCGAATCGCTGTGTCTTTTGAGCACTTAGCAATTTTTGCCCATTTCATTGAAGTCAGTTTACCATCAAATCCCTCTAACAATTTATTAATTAACTTTTCCTGCCTTTCGTTAATAATTGTCTTTGAATGCTTATTCCAAAAATTAGCCTTAAATAAAACTCTTGTCAGGATTTTATCAGTTGATTTCAAAGCATTTATCAGACATTTTAAAAACCATTTAATCCATTCCGTGATGTCAAGGTTTCCTTTTTGTGTTTTTTCAAGTATTTCATAGTATTGCTTTCTTTCGATTCTGATCTGAGCCGACATACTGTAAAATCTTTGATTACTTCCTTCTGATTGGGCTAATAACATATCTGTTAATGCTCTTGTTATTCTCCCATTCCCATCTTGAAAAGGATGTATTGTAACAAACCAAAGATGAGCAACTGCAGCTTTGATGACCAAATCAGTTTTATCATTTTTGTTAAACCATTTCAAGTAACTGGTCATTTCTTTTTCTATCAATTTTGCATCAGGAGCTTGAAAATAAACTTTTTCCCGGCCCTCGGCACCAGATACAACTTGCATTGGCCCTGCTCTATCTTTCCGCCAGTCTGCGACAGTTATTTTGAATATTCCACTTCTACCCATTGGAAACAAAGCAGCGTGCCAGTCAAAAAGTCTGTTTGCCGTCAATGGCTTGTAACAATTTTTGGTTGCATCAATCATCATTTCGACCATTCCGTCAACATTTCTGTCAGACACAACTGAACCCGCGAATTCCATTCCTAATCGCTGTGCTATTGAAGAACGGACTTGCTCAGGATTCAAAATTTCACCTTCTATTTCTGCTGATTTTATGACGTCTAATGTCAAAGTATCCAGTACCGCCTCGTTTCTTAAATCAAAACCAAGTGATTCCATTCTGCCTATTAAGCGTCCCTGCAAATTTCTTGCTTCGCTTAGTAGGTTGACAAGCTCATCATTTAACCAGGTAAAATTTGGCCAATTGTCTTTTTGGTGGATATTATTGTTCATTCGTCTTAAATTTTGCAACGAAGGTACATATTATTTGTCGCATTTAAAAATTAATCGTTGCGTATTTTGCATTAATTGAGCGCTTATTCGTTGCATCCTCTTTTTTTAAGATTAGTTTGTAACGATTGTACCAATCCATTGGATTTATTTCAGCCTTATCAGTACCCTTTTGGCCCCTTGTTATTGTGTTTATCTCAGAAAAACAGTGGATAATCCCGGAAAATGGGGGAAAGTTTAAGTTCTGGGATGAGGTGTCATTATCATTCGAAATCCTGTGATAATTAGACCCGGTATCCCGGGCTTTTCATTGGGGAAGAAATCTGGTATAACTTTGTAAACAGGGTACCATTACAGATGTAAAAGCAGATTCCGCTAAATCAATAAACTCCGTTTCGGAAAATAAAATCTAATCGGGATAAAATTCAAAAAGTGTCTTTTCATCACCATTATTGAATCTTGTGGTGACTTTCGAAATGAATTTTTTATTTTTTGTGACATTGGTCTTGGAGCGGAACTGTGTAACTTTCGCCCACCGTATACTTATACTCCTTGCTGAATTCTTTCGTAAACCGGAAAATCTCTGTCAGCAAATCGTAACTTGATTTATAAACCGGCAATTCCTGAGGTAACCCCATTTTCAAAATTTCTTTTTCGATGGGGCTTGCCCCATACCCCAAAAATTCAAATTGTCAAATAGCCCAATAGTCAAATAGTCTTAGAAATCCTTCATGCAACGCACAGAAAACCCGTTATTCTTGTAAACGAGGCTGAGTACATAGCTGCTATTGTAGCTCAGGTACCGGCGCCAGGCAAAGCTTGTACTGCTCCCAGATGAACTCCACCAGCCGCCGTTGCCGCCAATGCTGCTGAACGAGCCATTGTTGCTACGGCAGCATGCCGGAACGGCTGAAAAGCCACTTTCGTTGGTTGCCCCGGGATTGGGGGAATACCACAGACCGGTACCTGCCTCGATTGTACCGGTCGATTTCATTTTCCCACCTGCAACACTTTTTCCGCCAAGAAAGGTGGTCAATGTTATCCATTCAGCATCTGTTGGTATATGCCAGCCCGTGGGACAAATTCCCTTTACTCCCGGTATGGTCATATACTGCATCATCTCGTTCCACTGGTATAAACCGCCATAAATAACACAATTTGCTTCATTGTTGTTATAATAGTACTTTTCGATGGTTCCATTGTCGGTTTGCCCATGAAAGCCATCAATACGGATTCCGACATTCAGGTTTTCTGCCATCCATGTCTGTGAACCAATGGTAACGGTAGCGTAATTGTTTCCATCAGCATCGGTGCAGGTAATAAAATTGGCGGTAACCGTTTGGCTTTGAACGAGTATTAAAGGAATTACCGCAGAGTATATGCCAGAGAAACATTTTAATAACAATTGATCGTCATCGTTGTACTGCATCGGAACCAAGGATTGGAGGATTTTTAACTTGCTTTGTACCGATGATTTTAAGTTAGTGGAAACATGATTTATCTTTCAGTTACCCGGATTGATACTTGTGCAGACTATTTTTCCTGAATAAACATACACTGCTGATTTGATGCAGAGGGTATAAATACCACTCCTTAAATCGCTTACAGCGAAAGTGTGCCTTCCGCATGGCAACATGTTTTGCGTTTGATCCACCTGTTTTCCTGCAATGTCGCATAGTTCAATGGTTGCAATACCAGATGAAGCAGTTTCAAATTCGATAAAACTTTGTTCATCCATGGGGTTGGGATAAATACGCAAATCGCCGTTGCTTTTTTCAGAGGCCAGATCAATTCCAACAATGCCCATCAGATGCAGAACATCTGTTCCGTTCAGTGTTAAGCTTGTATTCTGGGTAAGGTTTCTAACCTGTACGGAATCAACTGTGGTACTAACGCCTGATCCGGCAAAACTGATCAGATAGTCCTGGGCCTGGGTTTGCAGCATGGCCAGTACAAAGAAAATGATAATCGTAGATTTTTTCATGGTTAAATGTTTTATTATCATTCGGAATATCGGTTTTTTCGAAAAAATGGACAGGAGCCCTTTATCTGATTTTCTTAGTTATTTGTCCAAGCGAATAGGTAAATTTAAAACTAAAAAAACTAAAGTTAAGTAAAAGTAAGGAACATGTCAACGCAATAGGATTTATACACAAAACATTCCTGCGCCTAAGATGATTTCTCAAGAACTCCACTGGAAGAAAGAGGAGAACCGCTGATTTAAACAATTAATGAAAGTCATTTCCAGAAACAAAACTCCACCGGTTCCGCCATCACCCAACGAAATTAAACCGAACCCAACCGATTCACCACCCCCCAAATTTCTCATTCAACCGAATGAAATTGAACAAATCTGGACACAATCAGGGACAATTCAGGGACAATTTACAACAAACCCCCTGTTATCGTATTGATTTACAGAGGGTTAAATGTCTATTGGTGTCTCCCCGCCAGGATTCGAACCTGGGACCCATTGATTAAGAGTCAATTGCTCTACCAACTGAGCTACGGAGAGTTTAGGGGCTGCAAAGATAAAATAATTTCGGGAAAACGCTTGTCAGATGAACAGAAATAAATTGATACCTTTGAATGACCAATGACCAATGACCAATGACCAATGACCAATGATCCGCTAAAATCTGCATTGAACGTCATGGAGGGTGTTGACACTCCGGGTCAGATAAATACAGAACTGGTCCGTAAACTGCGTACCCGAAAGAAAAAACAACTCTCGGTAGCAGAGTATCTTGACGGTATTTATTCAGGAAACCGTACTGTTTTAAGCCGGGCAATAACCCTGGTTGAAAGTTCCCTGCCCGGGGACCAGGAGCTGGCACAGGAGGTAATTGCAGCCTGCATGGCAGGCCGGAAAGGTGATGGTCCGACCGACAAACGGCATTTATCAGCCACCGGTCATCGGGTTTCTGATATCAGCCATCCGGTGACCAGCATCCGGGTAGGTATAACGGGCGTTCCGGGAGTCGGTAAAAGCACTTTTATCGAAGCGCTTGGGACCCTTCTCACCTCCCGGGGGCATAAACTGGCTGTTTTGGCTATCGATCCCAGCAGCACCCGGTCGAAGGGGAGTATTTTGGGTGATAAAACCCGGATGGAAGACCTTTCTGTCGATCCAAATGCATTTATCCGACCCAGCCCATCAGCCGGTTCATTGGGCGGGGTTGCCCGAAAAACCCGTGAAACCATCATTTTATGTGAAACTGCCGGTTTTGATGTCATCTTTGTGGAAACGGTCGGTGTCGGACAATCGGAAACCACCGTTCACGGCATGGTCGATTTTTTTCTCCTGCTGATGCTTGCCGGCGCCGGGGATGAATTGCAGGGGATCAAACGGGGTATCATCGAAATGGCCGACGCTATTGTAATCAACAAGGCCGATGGCGATAATCTGAATAAAGCCAAAGCAGCAAAAAACGAATATGCACACGCACTCCATCTTTTCCCCCCCTCCGAAAGCGGCTGGATACCGGTTGTTGACATCTGTTCTGCCAGGACAAAAATGGGGCTGGAACCGGTATGGAAAACCATCATGGACCATCATGAAACGACCCACCGCCATGGATATTTCCAACGCCACCGCAGGGAACAAAACCTCCAGGTGTTTTATGAAACCATTGAAGAAGGCCTGAAACATCATTTTTTATCCGGGAAAGATATTGCTCAGCCCCTTGAAAAAATTGAGCAAGAGATCAGGGCCGGGCTCCGAAACCCCTATCTTGCCGCCCACGAATTGTTACAAAAATTTTTCAACGGTAAATAGTCTGCGGCCATCAGTCCACTCCCCCGGATGAAATGCCATTTAATAAAACGGCAATCTCCTCCAGGCTCAGGATCCGATCGGCAGCATCAGCCTGAATGGCCGCCCGCGGCATAGAATCCACTTCGGCCGTTTCCGGATCCTGAACAAGGGTCAATCCGCCAAAATCCCTGATCTTTTTTAATCCTTTACTCCCATCACTATTTGCCCCGGTGAGAATGATCCCGATTAACTGGTCTTTGTAAGCTTCAGCAGCAGTTTCAAAAAGAACGTCGATCGATGGACGCGCATAATTGACCCGTTCCCCGATAGTCAGGGTAAAGGTACAATCGGGTTCAATTAAAAGATGATAATTGGGGGGGGCCAGATAGGCCATACCGGTCCCGGGCATCTCCTTTTCATCTGCCTCCTTGACTTTCAACTTGCTGAATTCATTGAGAATGTGAATAAGATAATTTTCCGCATTGGGACTGATATGCTGTACAATGATTACCGGCAGGGAAAAATGTTCATCCAATCCCCCGAAGAGGACTTTCAGCGCATTTAGCCCTCCGGCCGAAGAACCTATCACAACAGCTTTATAGGGTTTCATTTCAGTTAAAAGGTCGATTTACAAAGTAACTTTCCGGATGTATATTTTTTCCTGAGGAAGCAGTGGATTAAATTCGCTGTAATGGCTCGAAAACTGAAGACTCTCTTTCGATCCCAGGCATAGGATCCCCCCGCCGGGTAAACTGTCGACAAAAAGTTTGATCACCTTGTCCTGCAATTGCCGGTTAAAATAGATCAATACATTGCGGCAGACAACCAGGTTAACCTCTGCAAAAACACCATCGGTTACCAGGTTATGGGTGGCAAAAACAATATTTTTTTTCAACACGTCGAGCAACCTGGCCGAATCGTAATGGATGGTATAATAGTCCGATAAAGAATTTTTACCTCCTGCTTTCATATAGTTCAAGGTGAACTCCTTCATACGGTTTAATGGATAAACACCATCTTTTGCCTGTTTGATGATGACCGGGTTAAAATCGGTAGCATAAATCTGGGCCCTTTCGTAGAGACCTTCCTCTTTGAGTAAAATAGCCATTGAATAGACCTCTTCCCCACTGGAACACCCGGCATGCCAGATTTTTATAAAGGGATAATTGCGCAACAACGGCATGATCTCTTCACGTAATTCGCGGTAAAACACGGGATCCCTGAACATCTCCGTAACGGTGATGGAGAGATCCATCAAGATCAAATCAACAAATTTTGTATTGGTAAGCGCCTCATGGATCATCTCGGCGATGTTTTTCATCCCCGATAAATTGAACCGGTTAAGGATGCGCCGTTTGACATGTGCCTGGGAGTAATTCCGGAAATCGTAACCGTACTTCTGATAGATGGCCTCTACCAATAAACGGATTTCAATGTCCTGGTTCTCCAGGGTATCATTCTGGTTTTTATTCATCCTCTTCAAGTCCCGGCATCCCTGAAAATTCGGAAACCGTTAGTTATGTTTTTTAAGAATATAGGTACGAAGATTGGAGGCAATAATACTCACAACAAGGATTGTGGCAATGGTATACAGCGATATACTGGTACTGATTTTAAATGTATCGTGAATGAGCATCTTTACCCCGACAAAAGTCAACAATGCCGCCAATCCCAATTTCAGATAAAAGAACCGGTTCATCACATCCATGACAAGGAAGAAAAGCGAACGCAGGCCAAGAATAGCAAAGATATTGGAAAAGAAAACGATGTATGGGTCCTGGGTGACGGAAAATACGGCCGGGACCGAATCGACCGCAAATAAAACATCGGTAAACTCAATAATCATCAGAACAATAAAAAGAGGGGTCACAAACAATTTTCCATCCTGCCTGATAAAGAAAGTTTCCGCATGATGGTCGTGGCTTACATTAAAAAAACGCGATACCAACCTGACCACCGGGTGTTTTTCGGTATCAATCCGCTCCTCCTTTTCGGTAAAAAGAAATTCATACGCCATTTTAAAACCGATCACCAGCAGCATTCCCCCGAAAATGTAAAGAAACCAGGAAAAACGCTGGATTAATGCGCTGGCAGCGAAAATAAAGATAAACCTCATAATAATGGCGCCAAGAATTCCCCAAAACAGGACCCGTTTATAATACCTGGGGTGTATATTGAATGAAAGAAAGATCATGACGATCACAAAAACATTATCGACAGAAAGGGAATACTCGATAAGATATCCGGTCAGGTATTCGAGGGAAAGATTGTTATTGTAAACATCAATGGCATTTTCAACCGAAAGCCCGTCAATCCGGATGGGATGATGGTAGGTGTCAATCCTGTTCTGAAGCCCGGCAATGGTATCACATCCGTGTATCCAATTGCCATGAAACCGTATTAAAAAGTAAAAGCCAAGGGAAACAGAGACCCAAACTACGGTCCAGGTAAGGGCTTCGCGAAAGGATAGGGCATGGTTTTTTTTTTGAAAAAATCCGAGGTCAATACCCAGCATCAGGAAGATAAACGCAAGAAAAGAAGAAAAAAAAATGATTTCGTTCAGATTCGACATGTTTCGGATTATGCAAGTGGTTTAACCCCTCAAAGTTATAAAAAAATCTTACTTTTGCGTACTTTTAACAAGAACTGAACATTTTAAACATGAACCATTCAGTCTCCCTGAACCCCAACGCCCTGGTACACTTTCTGGATAAGCCCAATGGCGATTTTACCAAATCAGACATGATCCGTTTTGTTGAGGAAAACGGTATTCAAATGATCAATTTCCGTTATTCCGGCGCCGATAGCCGGCTAAAAACATTGAATTTTATCATCAAAGACCGTCAGCACCTCGACGATATCCTGAGCGCCGGCGAACGGGTTGACGGATCGAGCCTTTTTCCGAATTATGTTGAAACAGGCTCTTCCGACCTGTATGTTATTCCGCGTTACCGGACTGCCTTTTTAAACCCGTTTTCAGAAATTCCCTCCCTTGACCTTATCTGTTCCTACTACGATAAAGATGGTAACCCATTTGCCAATTCTCCCGACTACATTCTCCGGAAAGCACATGAATCGCTGAAAGCGAAAACCGGTCTCTCCTTCGAAGTGATGGGCGAACTTGAATACTATATCATCAGTGAACAGGATAAGCTTTTCGAAGCCGTCGACCAAAGAGGCTATCACGAATCTTCCCCCTTCTGCAAATGGGAAAAACTCCGTACAGAAGCCATGCAGGCCATCGCAAAATGCGGTGGTTTTATCAAATACGGACATTCGGAAGTTGGAAATTTTACCGAATCCGGAATGTCATACGAACAGAATGAAATTGAATTTACCCCTGTCAACGTTGAAGAAGCAGCCGAACAACTGATGATTGCCAAATGGGTGCTCCGCTCACTGGCATACAAACATGGGGTTACCATAACCTTTGCCCCGAAAATTACAACAGGTAAAGCCGGTAGCGGGTTGCATGTCCATACCCGGTTAATGAAAGATGGGAAAAGTGTCATGCTCGATAACGGAGTATTATCCGGGACCGCTAAAAAAGCCATTGCCGGATACCTTGATCTCTCCCAGTCGCTGACCGCCTTTGGAAATATGATCCCCACCAGCTACTTTCGGCTGGTCCCCCACCAGGAAGCACCAACCAATATCTGCTGGGGCGACAGGAACCGCTCGGTACTGGTCCGCGTACCCCTGGGATGGGGTAGCAAATTCGATATGGTTACCGATGCAAATCCATTGGAAAAAGAGGCAAGAACAGGTTTTGAAAACCGACAAACCGTTGAATTCCGCTGCCCCGACGGATCGGCCGATGTTTATCTGCTTTTTGCAGGATTAACCGTCGCTGCCCGCCATGGAATGGAAATGAAAGAGGCCCTTTCCTTTGCTGAAAAAACTTACGTGGATGTCAATATCTTTGAGGAAAAAAATAAAAATCGCGTCAGTCAACTGCAACAACTGCCCTTTTCCTGCTGGCACTCTGCTGAATTTCTTGAAAAACAACGCAAAATCTACGAAGAACATAACGTTTTTCCACCCATGATCATCGACGGTATCATCCGGTACCTGAAAAGTTTTAATGACCAGAATCTCCGCGAATCGGTCAAAGACAACGAAAAAGAGATCATGAAACTGGTCAATACCTTCCTTCACTGCGGATAGGCCCAAGCTGCAAATCATCCTTTCGCCAGTACATTTTGTCGGTTTATTGATCGTTTTTCTGTCATTTTGTCGTATTTTTTATATCCGATGCGTGTGGTATTAAAATTGACTTTTTTGGGGGCATTAACCCAAAATTTAACCAAAAAGAAAGGAGTAATATCATGACACTCATCAAATGGCAACACAGAAATCCCCTGACCGATATGGTGAATAATCTTTTCGACAATGATTTAGGCGATTTTTTCGGAAAACGGTTCAGCGACCCTGCAGCCAACATCATTGAGAACAATGATTCATTCGGACTTGACATTGCTGCTCCGGGAATGAAGAAAGATGATTTCAAAATCAACCTGGAAAACAACATTCTGACGATTTCAACAGAGCTGGAAGACGAAAAACGCGAAGAGGGCAAAAACTACACCCGTAAAGAGTTTTATTATGGCTCCTTCAGCCGCTCTTTTACCCTTCCAAAGACCGTTGACCTTGATAAAATCACGGCTGAATATGAAAACGGGATCCTGAAGGTGGTCCTCCCCAAGAAAGAAGAATCGAGGGTCGATATCCGCAAGGAGATCAAAATTGCATAAAATAGCTCCCTGTTGGGATTATGCCTTAGCCCTGCCGGAAACAGCAGGGCTTTTTTTATACCTTTGCCGGTATGAACGATCGATTCAGGGCACATCTTGCAATAGCCGGCACCACCCTGATCTTTGGCATACACTATTCTGTAGCAAAAAGCCTGATGCCGGATATTTTCAGCCCGGCCCAACTGATATTTTTACGGTTGTTGGGTGGGGTTGTTGTATTCTGGCTTTTTCAACGGCTGTTTGTCCCCGAAAAAGTGGACCGGGGCGACCTGCTTAAATTCGCCCTGTGTGGTCTTCTTGGGTTTTCATTAAACCAGGCGCTCTTTTACTTTGGCCTGAACATTACCACTCCCGTTGACGCCTCCATCATTCATGTAATGAACCCCATTCTGGTGCTGGTCTTTGCCCATCTGATCATACGCGAAAAAGTCACCTGGTCAAAAGTCATTGGCATCACCCTTGGGGCTGCCGGGGCATTGATCCTGATCCTCTATGGGGGCACTATGAAATTCAGTGGAAGTCATGCTCTTGGTAATATTTTAGTATTGCTCAATATGGTCTTTTATGCACTCTATCTCGTACTTATAAAACCCCTTGTGGGAAAATATCATACCACAACCATCCTGAAATGGGTCTCTTTCTTTGGTTTTATTTTCATTTTACCCTTGATCCTTAAACCGGCGATGCAAATCCATGTTGCCGAATTATCCCTGGCAGCATGGGCAGGGCTGGCATACATCATCGTGCTGAATACCTTTGTTGCATACCTGTTGATCAATTACGCTCTCAAGCAACTGACGCCCGGGGTTGTCAGTTATTACAACTACATCCAGCCGGTTATTGCCTCCATTCTGACCCTCTCGGCAGGTCAGGGGACCATTACCTTTCCCAAGATACTTGCAGCCGCTATGATTTTTACCGGGGTCTATGCCGTCAACCGGCAGAAAAAAGAACAACCCCGATAAATAATGGGTTATTCGCTACATTTTCAATTTAATTGAAACCAGATACGTCCATCAGAAAAAATGGCGAAACGGGAGTAAAATCCATTCAAAGATTTTTTCAATCATCGGTCGGCGGGCCCATTCAGCATGGTCGAACGGGTGAGAATTGCGTACCGTTTCTGCAATATGGTCACGCAACTGACGCAGAATTTCGCTATCCGAACCAATCAGGGCAATTTCGTACTGATAGCGGAAACTCCGGTAATCAAAGTTGGCCGATGAGATGGAAAAGATTTCATCGTCGGTCATCAGTAATTTAGCATGCAGGTTATAAGGAGCGTAGAAAAGCAGTTTGACACCGGCATTGTGTAAAATTCCAAGGTATTTATTGCGTAAAACATCGATCATCCGGACATCGGAGTGTTTGGGCATGATCACAGTAACATCGATCCCTTTGTTGCTTGCATCGATCATGGCCTTGCGCAGGATAAAGCCGGGAAGAAAATAGGGAGTTTCAATGACAACCGAACGGGTTGCCTTTTTTATCAATTGGGTATAACGTTTTTTAAGTCTTTGAAACTGGATGGAAGGAACATCGCGGATAATTTCAAAATCGCCGACTTTGATCCGGCGGGTAAAGGTTACCTTATTGGTAATGATGTAAGGATTAAAGGCTTCAAAATTTTCGAGGAATACTTTTTTAAAAGAGAGCGCCAGCTCCCCTTCCATTCGCAGGCACAATTCGCGCCAGTTCAGGTTATACCCGGTGATGTTGGCTGAACCGATATAGGAGATGGTATCGTCGATTATCATTATTTTCCGGTGATCCCGCCGGTGGCCACGGGTAAAAATGTCGGAATTGATCTTGATTTTTTCAAAAAATTTAACCTCACCTCCCCATTGGATCAGTTCCGAAAAAAAGGACTCCGATATAGGCCCCTTGCCCCAGGAATCTATAAGTATCTTAACTTTAACACCTTCACGGGATTTTCGGGTCAATGCATCGCGGAAACGAACCCCCATGTGGTCGTTGGCAAATTTGTAAGTTTCAACAAAAATATAGGAACGGGCTTGCGCAATGTCGCCAAGCATCAGGTTATAATATTGAAGGGTATCGTCGATGATGCGGAATTCCATATGCCAAATATATAAAAAAGTGTTCTATTTCTCTCAAATTCAATGGGTGTTTCAAAAATATTTTATCCGGTCCGTTCATTTTTTCAACCCGGTAAACGGAATTCCTGAATTGACAGTTTCAATGGGGTATCACGCTGTTGGTTTGTGTATTTCATGTACATTTGCTTAAAAAAGATGAGATGATCAAATCAATGACCGGTTACGGAAAATCGGTGGCAGGAATTACCGGACGGAAGCTGACCATCGAGATCAAAGCATTGAACAGCAAGCAACTCGACCTGAACATGAAAATCCCCGGATTTTTACGGGAAAGTGAGCTGGAGATACGAAATTATCTTAACCTTCATCTGGACCGTGGCAAAATTGATTTTTTCATTGGCACGGAAACGACCGGCGAACTGCTCAATTTTTCGCTGAACCATGAGATGGCAATGCAATATTATAAAGAGTTAAAATCATTGAAAAAGGAGATGCGGGATGATTGCTCCTTACTTCCGATTGTAATGAATATGCCGGATGTGGTTCAAACAAGCCGGGAGGAGATGAATGAGCAGGAATGGACAACCATCAGCGATGGTATTGCCGCTGCTGTAAACCAGGTAAACGATTACCGCCTCAGTGAAGGCAAAGCCCTGGAGGAAGATATGCTGAAACGGGTACAATCGATCCTCCAATTGCTTGATTCCATTGATCCTTATGAAAAAAGCCGGATTGAAGAGATCAGGGATCGTATGCAACGGGGTTTTACCACCCTGTCGGGCGACTTTAACGGTTCCTCTCCCGACCTGAACCGTTTTGAACAGGAATTAATCTATTATCTAGAAAAACTGGATATTACCGAAGAAAAAGTCCGCCTTTTAAAACACTGTCAATATTTTCTTGAGACCCTGGGCGAAGCGGGCCCTCAGGGGAAAAAGCTGGGATTTGTCGCCCAGGAGATGGGCCGGGAGATCAATACCATCGGTTCAAAAGCCAGTCATGCCGAAATCCAGAAGATCGTGGTTCAGATGAAGGACGAACTGGAAAAGATCAAGGAACAGCTGATGAACATTTTATGAACCACAAAGCCATCATTGTTTCTGCCCCGTCGGGCGCAGGGAAAAGCACCCTGGTACATCGTCTGATGGCTGCTTTTCCGCAACTTGCCTTTTCTGTTTCGGCATGCACCCGTACAGCGCGGTCAACCGAAACCCATGGGAGGGATTATTATTTTCTGTTGTCTGAAATTTTCAAACAACATATCGAATCTGGTGATTTTATCGAATGGGAAGAAGTTTATCCGGGCAATTTTTACGGCACCCTGAAATCGGAAATTGACAGGATTTGGTCCTTAGGGAAAATTCCGGTTTTTGATGTCGATGTTTTAGGCGGATTGAACCTGAAAAACTATTTCGGAAAATCGGCCCTTGCAGTTTTCATTCAACCCCCTTCGTTGAAAATTTTACAGGAACGTTTGGAAAACCGAAACACAGAATCACCGGAAAGCCTTGAAAAAAGGATCAGCAAGGCAGAAAAGGAACTGGGTTTTGCTTCAAAATTTGATACCATTATTGTCAACGACGATCTGGAAAAGGCCATCGAACAATTATCCTCCCTTGTAAAAACTTTTATTCATTGAACAAAACCACTAAAACCGGGCTTTTTTTCGGGTCGTTTAACCCGGTCCATAACGGTCATCTGATGATTGCCGGATACATGGCCGAATACACCGATCTGGCCCAGGTGTGGTTTGTAGTGTCGCCACAGAATCCCCTTAAAGAAAAATCGGGGATGTTAGACAGTCATCACCGGTTAACAATGGTTGATATGGCCATTGAAGATGATCAACGGTTCCGATCGTCGAACATTGAATTTAAAATGCCTAAACCATCCTTCACCATCGATACCCTCACCTGGCTTAGCGAAAAATATTCCGACAGGGAGTTTGTCATGATTGCAGGTTCCGACAACCTGACCACCTTTCATAAATGGAAAAACCCGGAATCTATTCTGGACCAATACAGGATATATCTATATCCACGTCCCGGTACCCTACCAGGCCGGTTCGATGGCCATCCCTCTATCATCCGTACCGAAGCCCCCCTGATTACGATTTCCTCTTCCTTCATCCGTCAGGGGATACGGGAAGGCAAAAACATGCGGTATTTCCTGCCTGAAAAAATATGGAAATACATTGAAGAGATGCACTTCTATTCAAGAGTATAAGCCGGCTATAATACTTTCCTTGCAAAACCCCGGATGGCAGCCAGGGTCTCTTTTGGGGCTTCGATAAATCCCATATGACCACAATCGCGTAAGATCACTGCATCGCTGTACGCCGCAGAGGATACCATTTCCCACAACCGCGCCACCGGGGCCCTGGAATCTTTTAAACCAAGAATAAAAAGTACCGGTAGCGATGTTGTTTTGAGCATTCCGGATTGGTCATTGCGGGTCTTCATCCCTTCAAGGGCAGCAATGACCCCCTGTTTGGGCATTTTTGACGACTCTTTGATCAGTTTTTCGATGGGCCCGGCAAATTTCTTATGGACCTCCAGCGGAAAAAGTCCGGGGATAAACTGGGCGATGAAACTGTATTTATCCTGGTTCACAATGGCAATAGTCCTGTTGCGGTTTTCCTGTTCCTGGGGTGTATCAGCAAAACAATGAGAATGAAACAGGCCGAACCCCCGCAACAACCCCGGATATTTTCCGCCAAAAGCAAGAGTTACATACCCACCCATGGAATGACCAACCATCAGGCATTTTTTCGTTTTAAGTTTTTTTAATACCGCAAAAACCACGTCGGCCATCAGTTCCATAGAGTGAACGCTGTCAACACATTCACTTTTGCCATGCCCGGGTAAATCGATCCTGATTACCCGGTATTTTTTCGCCAAATCTTTGGTAAATGATTCCCAGATTGAAGATGATTCAGTAAAACCATGAAGCAGCACGATCTCTTTTCCCCGTCCCCGGACGGTGAAGAATATGTTGCTTTTTTTAAATTTTAGATAAGACATACGATTTACGATTTACGATTTACGATTTACGATTTACGATTTGCGATTTACGATTTACGATTT
>DYSO01000066.1 GCA_020718225.1 Draconibacterium orientale
CGATATGGCCGTCAAAAACAAGGATCCTTCCACCGCTGCCAATCCGCCCGATCACATTGCCAAGATTGTCATGCCTCACCTCATCAAAACCTGCGCTGCGCATCTGCTGCATCAACACTTCAGCAACAAGCTTTTCTTTTGCCGACATCGATTGAACCCTGACAAGTTCCGAAAGGTTTGCTGCCGTATAGCCGGAATAACGTTCGGCCAATTCATTGATTTTTTTCAGGATTGTATTCATCTTATCAAAATTATTCGTTTTTGTAAAACGGTCATTTGGATGATAAAGGTCAGCCAAAGTTTAAGGGCCGGCAAATTTACAAAGGGAATACGTATGAATTCCGCTATTATTTCAGATAACGAAAGATTTATTTACTTTTGGGCATCCATCCTGTTTGACCAACATACGTTTTATCATGACAAAAAAAGAGACCGGCGAATTTTTATACAGGTATTACCAAAAGAGAGTCGCTTCTTTTTTAGCCAGCCTGTATAAAGCCAGCATTACCTGCGATGACAGGGATATTCATAAGGCAAGGGTAGATGTAAAGAAAATCTTTGCCCTGTTTTATCTGTTTGAAATGGTGTTGCCCCATCTGTTTAAAAAGGAAATTCACTACCCTTTATTAAAGGAAATATTCGACCACTCCGGAAGGATCCGCGAAATTCAGATCAACCTCGGCCTTCTTAACCAATACAGGGGTATGGAGCCTTTCTTGGCGCTGTTCAGGGAGTTCCTGGTGAAGGAAGAGAACAAACAAACCCGGATTTTTTTAGCCGAAATTAAAAAATTTGATGAAAACAAATTAAAACAAACCGGGAAGACAATTCAAAGCATTACCCTTGGAATCAGCCGAAAAAAATTTCTCTCCGACGCAGATTCATTCATCCGTAACAGGACAAAAAGAGTTGCAAAACTCCTTTTGAAAGAGAATAACCCTGAAACCATTCATAAAATCAGGCGTCACCTCAAGTCGATGATTGCCATCGCGAACATGTCGATGACCCTGAAACCGGATGAAAACTTAAAGCAATTGGTAACAAATATGAATGGGGCGGAGGTTTTGATAGGGGAATGGCATGATAAGATCGTGCTGCTGGAATCAGTACTTCAATTTCGTTCTGAGACCGGGACGAAAAAAAAGGCAGTTTCAGCAGAGGAGCCCTTACCGTTATTGGAATTGGAAGATCGTATTCATGAAGATTGCAATATTTTACTTCAGCATATCAAACCTGCCACCGAAAAAGTAGTTGGGGCGGTATTTGCATTTTATTCGCCAGTACCCGAAACCTGAAAGGTCACCGGCGTTGATCTGTCAGCTTTAAAACCGCCTCTCCCGTAGCAGGTAAGGAATATTCAAAATCATCCCGTGGATTTCCGACGGCAGAAACAGCGTCCCGGATTGCAAGCCAGACAGAGAGCGCCAACATAAAAGGAGGTTCTCCCACAGCCTTGCTACGGTGGATCGTATCAATATTTGGAGTATGCTGTAAGAGTTCAACCCTGAAATCCTTCGGAATATCGCTGATGGCAGGAATTTTATAGGTGTCGGGGGAATGGGTCAGCAAACGGCCCTGGTCGTCCCATTTTATCTCTTCATTGGTACACCATCCGACCCCCTGGATGAACCCGCCTTCAACCTGCCCACGATCGATGGCCGGATCGAGGGAATTACCTGCATCATGAACAATATCGGTCCGGAGGAGCCAGTGCCTGCCCGTCAGGATATCGATCATCACTTCCGAGACGGCCATTCCGAAAGCATAATAGTAAAAGGGGTTCCCCTGGCCTGTCTCCCGGTTAAAAAAGAGGCCCGGGGTTTTGTAAAAACCGCTGGCGCTTAAACTGACCATCTTCCGGTTGGCAAGGGTACACAACTCCCCAAAAGGAATGGCCATGGTGGAATCTTTACAATTATAAACCAGCCCCTTCTCAAAACGGATATTTTCACCAACAACCGTTTGATCCGGGTAACGATGGTTAAATTCAGCGATTGCTATTTCCATCAGTCTTGTCTTCAGAATGTCGATGGCATTTTTAACAGCCATGCCGTTCAGGTCGCTGCCTGAAGAGGCTGCTGTAGCTGAAGTATTTGGGACTTTTGAAGTATTGGTGGCATTCACCTTCACGTTATCGGGCGAAATGCCCAGTTCCAGGGCTGCAATGTGTAAAATTTTCGAATACAACCCCTGCCCCATCTCAATCCCGCCGTGGTTGACCAACACGGTCCCATCGGTATAGATGTTTACCAATGCCCCGGCCTGGTTTAAAAAGGATGTTGTAAAAGATATTCCAAATTTCACCGGGGTCAGTGCCAACCCTTTTTTGTAAAATTCGTTCCTGGCATTAAATCGGGTTATTTCGCCTCTTCTTTCATGATAGCCGGAAGATTTGATCAATTGGTCCCAGATCAGCGAAAGGTTGTTATGAACTACCCGTTCACCATAGGGTGTTAGATTGTTGGATTCCTCCTGGTAAAAATTCAGGTACCGGATCTCTGCCGCATCTTTCCCTAAAAATTTCGAAACCTGTTCCAGTGCATTTTCAATGACGGCCATTCCCTGAGGCCCGCCAAACCCGCGAAAAGCAGTATTCGAAGGAAGATTTGTTTTCCACAATCTTCCTGTGATACTCACATCGGGGATAAAATAGGCATTTTCGGCGTGCAACATGGCCCTCTCCAAAATGGCTGGAGAAAGGTCGGTAGCCGAACCTGCATCGGCGTTCAGATCCACTTTATAAGCCAAAATTTTACCCCGGTCATCAAACCCGATTGCATATTCAGATTGGAACCGGTGCCGTTTCCCTGTCATGATCTGGTCATCGTCGCGGAAAAGATGGATCTTTACCGGTCTTCGGGTAGAATGCGCCAGTAAAGCTGCCCAGGCGGCGACATGGTTTCCCTGCGTCTCTTTTCCCCCGAAAGCGCCCCCAAGCCGTTTGACTTCAACTTCGACTTCGTTTTTTGAAATTCCCAGGACTTCTGACACAATCGCCTGCGATTCCGATGGATGCTGTGTGGAAACATACAAAACCATCTCTTTCCCCTCTCCGGGAACAGCAAGGGCGGTCTGAGTTTCGAGATACCAATGCTCCTGCGCCCCGGAAGATAATTTCCCTTTGATAACATGAGGTGAATTCATTAACCCCCGGGATGCATCCCCGCGTTCAATTCGCCGGGCCGGGGCCAACATGTTATTTGAGGCAATGGCCGATTCGATGGTCAGCGCAGCTTCGCGTGGTTCGTATTCGATAACAATCCGCTTTTCAGCCTCCAGCGCCGCATTGTCGTTATCGGCAGCAATCAGGGCAATAGCCTGGCCAATAAAGGTCACCTCTTCTTCTGCCAAACAGGGTTCATCATGAACAACCGGCCCCATCTGATTCTTTCCCGGGATATCCTGTGCTAGCAATATCGCATGAACCCCTTTCGTTTGAAGGGCATCCGAAACATCAACCCGGCGGAGGCGGGCATGCGCCTGACGGCTATAAACAACTTTCCCAACCAGCAACCGGTCGTTCACCTCCATATCATTGATATAAACCGACTCGCCGGTTACATGTGTTACGGGGCCGCCGGAAAAAACGCTACAGGGTTCAGGAACGCCGGATTTAATTTCCGGGTGGGCGCCGACAAAAAACCTGAGCAAGAGGTTTTTTGCAACCAGTCGCCGATAATCTGCGCCTGCCCTGGCATCGGAAATGGGGTTAAATTCATCGGCCAATAACGGCATGGCCGTTTCAATAACCGAACGCGAGTAAGGCTTTCCAATGAGAAATTGTTCGGTTTTTGTAGCCCGCCGGGTAACGGCAGCCATCCCTCCGTAAGCCAGGATAACCCCTGCGATCGTACCTCCCCTGACCAATACCCTGAAAGCGCTGCTTACAGTCGAAATATCAAGATCATTCCGTTTGGAAACCTTAAAGGAGCCAAAGTGATACTCCGGTCCGTATTTCGGAATGTGGATTCCGGTGATCAACTCATCGCACTGCAAGGTGGTTTGCCTGTAACCACAGATAAAATCTTCGATGGCGACTTTTCTTTCCCTGGTTTGTGAAGATATTTGAAGGGTAGCCCCATAAGCAAACAACAGCGGCAATGTATCTCCGATGGGAGATGCAGATGCGATGTTTCCCCCGAGGGTGGCGAGGTTCCGGATCTGAAGGGAGCCAAAGGTTTTCAGTAAAGAATGCAACTCCGGAAGCGCCCCTTCCGTCAGGTTCTTCACTTGCTCAATGGTAAGGCCCGGACCAAAAGTAAAACCCTCTTTTTCTTCGTGGAACAATTTCAATTCTTCCACGCCCGAGAGATCCATAATGACAGCCAGAAACTCTTTCTTTTTGGTCTGCCTCAGGGCCACATCGGTTGAACCATTGATTACTACCGCATCGGGAACAAATTTCCTTAATCGCAAAGCCTCCCGAAGCGAAAAAGGTTTGAAATATTTTTGTTTTGATGTTTCGATTTCAATGGTATCGATTTGGTTCACAATATTTTGTAAGAGAGCAATGGTGGCGTTTTCATTTTCCGCAAACCAATCTCTTTCATCACTGCTGCAAATTTTCCCGGCAGATGCCAGAATGGATTGATAACCGGTACACCGGCATAAATTTCCGGCCAGGGCCCCTTCCATTTCTTCACGGCAGGGATGATGGTGGTTTTTATACAAACCAAAAAGCGACATGGCAACCCCGGGGGTACAATACCCGCACTGGGCGCCATTTGATTCGAGCAATATCTTCTGTACCGGGTGTAAAACCAAAGCGGTCTCCTCTTTACGGGCCAGGTTTTCAATGGTAATGATTTGTTTCCCATGGACCATTGGTAAAAATACCAGGCAGGAGTTGATGGTTTTATAGACAAGATCCCCATTGGCGCCCAATTCGGCAGTAACGACGGTACAAGCTCCGCAATCACCCTCCGCACATCCTTCTTTCACCCCTTTGTGCGTGGGCAACGACCGCAAATAATCAAGGAGAGTGGTTGTTGGTGTCAGATGTGGATCCTGCCGGAAGTCAATTTCCATGATCCGGTCATCGAGCATAAATTTTATGGTTGTTTGCGCCATTCTAAAACTATCTGTATTTATTTAAAAGGTTATTCCGTGTATCTATAAGCTTTGCGAGGATGCTGATGGCAATTTCCTGCGGCGTTTCGGCATTAAATTTAATTCCAATGGGCATATCCATTTTATCCAGCTCTTCCTGTGTGAGCAAATTTTCTTTCAATACCCGTTCCTTCAGGGATCCTACTTTATTTTTACTGCCGATCATCCCGATATAGGCGTGGGGTTTCCGGGCCACCCGGATCAGAATGTCCTCATCGAAAGCATGTTTGGAAGTAACAATAACGATATAACTGTTTTCATCGAAAACGAGTTCGTCGATCACCGTGAAATAGTCTTTGTTGATACAGTTACAACCTGCGAATAGCGGATTCTGGAAAATATTCTCCCGGGAATCGACCACTGTGATGTTGAAATTAAATTCGGAGGCAAACCTGATCAGCGCTTTCCCAATATGGCCCCCGCCGAAAATAATTAATTTCTGTACCGGGTCTAATGGTTCGATGTAAACCTCCAGAGTCCCGCCGCATTGCATGGAGAGGTCGTTTTCAAGGTTAAAAGAACACTTTTCAATTTTTCCGGAAGCAATCAGTTTCAATGCTTTTCCGATTACTTCCTGTTCAACGCCGCCGCCGCCAATCGTGCCATAAATAGATCCATCCGCCAAAACAACCATTTTAGCCCCCGCTTTCCTGGGTGTGGACCCATGCGATTCAACAACAATACACAACGCTGCCGGGACATTTGCCCTGCTTAACTCTTCGGTCTTTGAAAATATAGATTGCATAGGTCAGGAATGTTGATAATGAAGATGGCTGAAAACCGGTTTTCATCGCTGATGTGCCAGGCCGTCAATTGTTGAATCTTGGTTATGGGGCAACATGCGCCTTGGTGTCTTCCCGATAAATTTACTTTTACTGTTTGACCAACCACCATGTAAAATTAAAAAAATTAGCGCCTAAAGTTTTATTTTGTTTTCACTTCCTGCAAAAAGGAAATTAAAACCTGTTCGCGAAATGGGTTGTGCCAATGGTGTAAGATTTTGGGTATTTTTGTAAAGCATTCTGAAGAAATTTGACAATCATGGAATTGAGGATAGGCAATTGTCGAAGCATACTTCATTATTCATGGGTCACTTCCGAAAGAAAAAAAACAAAAATTTGGTTGGTCAAATGATCAGTACCATACAAGTAATGTATTTCTGTCATAACAAAACTTGAGATTTTGGTTGACGCAAATTCCGGAAACAAAGATTTTTTGAACTGTGTTTTTAATCGGATGACGATACTGCCAGGTCCATTAAATGGGCGCTTACACTTTCATCATAACCCCTTTACCGTGGTACTTGTGATAATTACCCTTGTTGTCATGGGTATTCAAGTTTTGGCTTTTGTTAACAACGGCAATCATGACTTTTCCGGCCTGATAACCAAAACCGATACATTGTATCAGGCAAAAGGAAAAACCAATCCTGAACCGGAGATCCAATACTGGTCAACTCAGCTTGCCCTTGCCAAAAAAAATAAGCATCCGGTCAGGATGATCAGGTGTAACAATATGTTGGGACAGGGTTATTATTACGCCGGCAATTACGAAAAATCGGTTCAGTACTGTTTTGATGCCCTCAAAATTGCACTGGATGTTGAAACCGGTAAACCAATTGGCTTGCCAAATGGTCAGCGGCAGCTACTTATTCGGTATCATGCGGATTCAAAGTATCTTATGGCTGAATTGTACCTGAAACTCGATGAAACTTCCAAAGCGGAAGAATACCTGTCATCCGCTTTAAAGTTATATCAATCCATTGATTTTAAAGAAGATATAGGTAAAACCATCAATCGCCTTGGGGTAAGCTATGCTTCGGAAAATAGAATAACAGAGGCCATCGGTAATTTTAATTATCTGCTTAAATTTTACGAAGATAACGGCGATACGGTTCACATGGCAAATTCATACAACAATTTGGGCATGTGTTATTCAAACCTGCAACAGTGGGAAAAAGCCGAATCGTTTTACGAAATTGCTTTAAAATTGTATCAACTCACCGGAAATAAAGAATTTGAAGCTACCGCATGGTTCAACCTCGCCACCGTAAATCGAAATTTTCAAAACAAAGAAATGATCCTGCAGCTTTACCGGAAATCAAAAGAATGTTGCATTGCAGCAGGTTTTACAACGGGCCTGATCCGGGTTTATATTGATATTGCCCAATATTACTTTGAAAACTGCGACTTAGACCTTTCGGTGCACTATCTTCAACTTGCATCATTATATGCCGATTCTATCGATGCAAAAGACTTTCAGATGAAAATTCACAATTGTTTCTGCGACGTTTATACGGCAAAGGGCAATTATCAGGAAGCGCTTTCAAGTCATAAGAAGTATGTTGACCTTTTCCAATCCCGATTTCTGACCGGTAAAGATAAACTTTCCGAGATGCGATTAAGGTATGAAATCGAAAAACGGGAAAAAGAAAATGAGTTGCTTCAAGTCCGGAACCGGTTTCAGGAATATGTGTTACAAACTCAAATAAATCGTCGTAACTATCTGATTTTATTCAGTTTACTTTTGATAGTCCTGCTCGCAATACTGATCGGCAGATACCGATTCAGGGTAAGAACGAACAAGGTTTTAAATGAGCAAAAAAATCATCTTGAAGAAGCCAACCTGACAAAAGATAAGTTTATATCGATCATTGCCCACGACCTGCGCAACCCCATTATGGCTTCCCAATCGTTGACCGATGCACTGGTAGAGAATCACGA
The DNA here is from genome assembly GCA_020718225.1 of Draconibacterium orientale. Classification (GTDB taxonomy): domain Bacteria; phylum Bacteroidota; class Bacteroidia; order Bacteroidales; family FEN-979; genus CAIVAT01. Next base: position 7,833 of record DYSO01000066.1, read on the forward strand.
TAAACTGGCTGACAACCAAAAGCGACAACTGTTGGCCAGCCTCCAAAAAGCCACACACCACCTGCAGGATTTACTTGAAAATCTGCTGATGTGGGCGCTCAGTCAATCGGATCGCATCCATTTTTATCCCGAATGCCAACAGTTGAGGTCAGTGGCTGAAAAAGCCATTAAACAACTTCTTTATCAGGCACTCAATAAAGAATTGATTATCCGGAACAATATTCCCGAACAAACAATGGTGTCTGCTGACATAAACATGCTGCTTTTTATTCTGAGAAATCTGATTTCCAATGCCATAAAGTTTTCCGAGAATAAAACAACCATCACCTTATCGGCATCGGAAACATCAGGCGAAATAAGGGTTATGGTTGAGGATAAAGGGTGTGGCATGAGTCAGGAGGATTTGGACAAGCTGTTCAATTTAAATGAAACAAAAAATATCGGCGCCGGAAAAAACAAAGGGACTGGATTGGGTTTGGCTTTGTGCAAAGATTTCGTCCGAAGGCACGGGGGTGATATCTCCGTGATCAGTAAGCCGGGTCAAGGGACTACCATTCGTTTTACACTTAAAAAATGCGAACATGAGTGAAGCCATCAAGGTTTATATTGTTGACGATCATGACATCGTAAGGGATGGGCTCAAAGCCATGTTTATACTCGACGATAAGATTGAAATATGCGGTGAGGCGGGCAGCGGTGATGAGTTTTTCGCATCTTTGGCTGAGCCGCTTCCCGACATCGTATTACTTGATCTGTCAATGCCGGGAATGCCGGGTACTGTATTGATAACCAAACTAAAATCGCTCCACCCTCAAATTAAAATCATTGTCCTCACAGGAAGTTTCAACAAGGAGAGCATCAGGGATTGTATTGACCTTGATGTGGATGGTTTTCTGCTTAAAAATTCAAACAAGGAAATATTATTCGAAGCCTTACATGCTGTTTATCTTGGCAAACAATTCTATGATTACAATATATCGCAAACGATTGTAAATGAATATCTTAAAATTAAGAAGAAACAGCGAAAGAATGAAAATGAGCTTAGCACAAGAGAGGAGGAGGTTGTGAAATGGCTTGCAAAAGGGCTTAGCCATAAGGAAATTTCTGAAAAGCTTTTTATTTCCAAACGCACCGTTGATACCCATGTTACACACATCATGGACAAACTCAATTGCTCATCCAAAGCAGAGATTATCTTTTTTGCCATAAAAAAAGGTATTGTTGACATTTATCAATAACACCAGGCTTCCGTTCATTTTCTGATACGTACAATTACCTATCCCCCTCCGGATAAAAACCATATCAATACGTATTGACCGGGCTTTCTTATGCAATTAGTTTTGTATTAAACTAAAAGCACAAAAAATGCGACAGATCAAACGATCATCAATAATTGCAACAATTTCATTGTCAATTATTTCGTCTGGGATATGCCAAACCGGGCCGGGTGGCATAGGAGAAAAAAACGGACAGGGGACCATCATTCTGTGGCTTGATGCTGCCGAAGGGGTGAGTACCGGTGCAGGCAACAAAGTAACTGCATGGGGCGACCTTTCGGGTTATAATAATCATGCTGCAGGAAACGACGCCAACGACCAGCCCACCATGCTGCCAGGCGCCATTAACGGTCTCCCAGCCGTGAAATTTGACGGTTACAACGATCGTCTGAAAGTTTCAGGTCATGCCTCGCTTCAACCTGATAACATTACCATTTTAGCTGTTGTTAAGCGTACGGGTACCACAGGCTGGGGTGACATCATTTCAAGGCCCTTTTCAACTTCATGGAATCCCCCGTACACTTCCTATGCGCTAAATTCGTGTAATGCTCATGGCATGGGATACGATGGAGGCCGTCCATTTTCGCAGGTTGCTATTGGAGAAGGAGTTCAGGTCAACAATTGGAACCCACCGCATGGGCTGGTTCCCGACAATCAACCATACATTCATGCCCTGGCTTACAATTATCATGGCTTCGGGATGGGATCCTTTCTCAACAATGGCCTGCGCGGAGATGAAGATATAGAAATCATACCGGCAAGCGGCAATCTCGATTACAATAATAACACGCTGGATGTCTCCATCGGGACCAGAAGCGAATATTCGTTGTATCCTTACGGAGATCATTATCTGGATGGTGAAATTGCAGAAATTGTAATGTTCAATTACGATCTGGCTGAGGTTGAGCATATCATCGCAGTTAACTACCTTGCTTCAAAATACAACATCGGGATCGGATGGGACCAATATAGCGAAGAAATCGGCTTCACTACGGATGTTATCGGTTTGGGAAGGGAAGATAAGGAAAGCGAACAGCAACTGATTTCCAAAGGAGGAAATTTACAGTTGAGCTGCGACAATTTCACCGATAATTCAAGCTATGTTTTTGCGGGTCATAACGGCGGTTCTGTCCAAGGAACGCCAATAAGCCAACCTTCCGGATACGACAACCGGTTGGACCGTGTCTGGTGCATTAAATCCAAAGGGATAAAACCCGCCACGGTCACGCTTAAATTTTTCCTTTCCGTCAATCCTTCAACCGACAGGATGCATTACGGCCTTTTATACTCTTCAACTGCCGGTTTTAGCGATCCTGCCGAAATAATGATCGCAAATTCAGTTAATACCGGAGAAAAATCCATCACATTCAATGTTCCGTCAGCCAGCCTGTCTGACGGGTATTATACCATCGGGTCGAAAGTTAACCACTGGTATGGGATCAGTACGGACTGGAATAACGTGGGAAACTGGGATGGAAGCATCCCAACCATAGCAACAGAAGTAATGGTAACAGGCACATGCCCACAATATCCAGTTTTGACAGAGGAAACAAGTTGCCGGTCGCTGGTCATTCAGGCCGGAGGAAGCTTTTATATGGGAGGTCAGACATTAAACATCTACAGAAATTTCATTTACTCAGGGGTCGGCTTTGAGCCAGGAAGCGGCGCCATCATCCGCTTTACCGGAAGTTCTGACAGCGATGTGTGGCCGGGTTCTGCAAATTTACCACATTTGGTTTCTGATAAAACCGGATTGTTAAAGATACTTTCGAACGCCAATATAACCGGAAATATGATCATTAACTCAGGTTCTGTTTATGCATTGAGCGTTGTATGGAATTTAAAGGGTGACCTATTTATCGATGCTGCTGTCGGAAAACAAGTTGCAGGGCTTCAGATAACCTGCTCCGGTAGCGGGGCCCAAAATTTCACCGGTTCAATTATATCCTCTCAGTTAGACATAAATAATCCAACTTCCATAGTCAATACTTCGGGCGCCGACATCAATATTCATACCATTACAGTTACAAGCGGCCGTTTGATAGCCGGTAACAATGCTTTGCAAAATATCACCATCCAGAATACGGGTACCTTAGAATTAGCCGCAGATATCACCGTGCGTAATAACTGGACCAATAATGGCGGTCAACTGGTTCATAATAACCGTAAAGTGGGTTTTAACCTCAATTCCGACCAAAACCTCAAATGCGGCGGTGCATCGTTTTACGACATTGAGTTCAATAAGTTAAGTGGGAACATTACCCTAATGGATCAACTCAATATCGAACATGATTTTACAATCCTGGCAAACGGGTTTACCCACAATAACCAAAATATCAGGCTTGTTGCCTCCCAAAATCAGATATTAACCATCAATGGACACAACCTGTATAATGCAGAAATTTCAAAATCAGGCGGCACAGTCACACTGATGAGCGAATTGGTTGTATCCAATAACCTGACCATCAACTCAGGAACCTTGGTTACAGATCAATATTCCATAACGGTGGAGGGTAATTTACAAAACAATGCCGGAATATCAGGATTGCTTATTGGCAGTAATGAAAACTGGACAGGTTCGCTTATACATCAAACTACAGGTGTCCCAGCCACTGTTGAAAGGCACATCGAAGCTGCCGACTGGGGTGAAGGCTCCGACGGATGGCATTTCGTGGCTTCCCCCGTTGTCGATCAGACAATTGCCGGCAACTGGACGCCGGAGGGGACAACCAACGATTACGACTTTTTTGCCTGGGACGAATCTTCAGAGATGTGGTTAAACCAGAAAATACCTGAAAACAACATCAATGAATTTGTACCTGGTCATGGTTATCTGGCGGCTTATCAGCAAACAGATACCAAAATATTTACGGGTATTTTAAACTCAGGCGATATAATCGTAACATTGAAACACAGCAATGCGGGTACCTATTCCGGATGGAACCTGCTGGGCAATCCCTATCCCTCGGCCATTGACTGGCAATTGGTTGACAAAGAACAGTTTGAAGATGATTTCGCTTACATTTATAACACCAATAAAAATGGTGGCGCCGGATATGAAGCTATTGACGGAAGCAGTGAAAACGCATTGATCCCTGCACATCAAGGATTCTTTACTTTGGCAAAAACCACATCGAACAATCAGAACTTCACTTTTTACAATAACATTCGAACTCATGGCGGGCCGTTCTATAAAACAGTTCCTGATATGGATATCCTGAGATTGAAGCTTACCATGGGTGAATATTTCGATGAAACCACAATTCGCTTGAGCCAACAAAGCACATTGAACCGTGATCGAATGGATGCCCTCAAACTTTTTGGATACAATTCCCAGGTACCTCAAATCTATTCGCTTGCAGAAAATGTTTTCAAGGTGGCTGTTAATTCCATCCCGGCGATCAATGAATCATTGAGTGTTCCGATTTCCCTAAAAGTTCCAGCCTCAGGGTGTCTGACCATCAACATATCTGAAATAACTGGCGCTTTCGTGGATCAAACCATACTTCTTTACGATCAACAAACCAATACCACCCATAATCTTTCTGATCACCCGACCTGCTCATTTATATCCGATGTCAACGATGACCCCAACCGCTTCCTACTGAAATTCGTTGCTGTAGGCGTCGAAGAAACACCTGCTTGTCCAAAAATCCGCACCTGGGTTTATAAGAATATCCTGTTTGTGGACAACACCACCGGGGTTACGCTTGTAGAAGTAGTTGACCTGACAGGGCACAGCCTTTATACCACCCAACTCACCGGCACCGGACTGCAAAGCTTCCCGCTCAATCAACCTACCGGGTTGTACCTGATTCGTCTCAGCAACAATGGCAATATCCAAACGATCAAAGCAAATATTATTTTTTAGTACTAAGTTTTCAGTGTCTGGGTGCAGGATGGGTAAAAGGAAACGCATTCCCTGTTTGGTACTGGCTTCTCCAGGTCAAGGATAAAGGGGGCAGAAACCGGTTAAAAATCCAGGATGCATTTTTTGTATTCCCTTGGAGTATTGATGTTCCATAATATTTGTTCCCTGTTGTATTCAGATTCAAGCCGCTCAAAATTCTTCAGGGCATCCCGGAAATCGATCATTTTTTTACTTGTTCGGAAAAAAGAGACAACTTCAGGACCCAGCAATACCGGATGTCCCCCGCGACCCTGAAAAACGGGAACGACAAAACTTGAGGGTTTCATTTTTTCCAGCATCCTTTCAAGTAGTGCCCGTTCAACAAAGGGATTATCGATATTATGAAGGAAACATGCCGAATTTTCGTGAACCTGTTTCAGTCCAAGGTAAATTGACCAGGAACGGCCCCTGTCGGGATATTGGTTCACCACGGCAATCCATCGTCCGGGGTTGATTTTTGTAAGGTCCAGCCTCTTGTGAACCACCACAACCACAGGGTCGCATCCAAAACCGGTATAGGAATCAATCAGGTAAGATGCAAAAGGAGTTCCATCTTTCAGTTGCAGCAGGGCTTTTTCGGAACCCATCCTGCCAGACTGACCGGCGGCGGGCACCAGCGCTGCCACGGGGATCATGGGACCAGAAATTTTTGGCGCAGGAGAGAAATATCGGCTTGCAAAATATTTTTCACATAAAGATGGATGCTGCCATATTGGATATCGATTTCATCCAAAGCAGCGTCCAGGTATTCTTTACGGACTTCGAGCAGGGGCCGGAGGATGATGCCATTCTGGCCGGATTCTGTTACTTTCTGTATTATTTTGTCGTTAAAACTGCTTGTTAACAGGTTGGTTTTCATATAATCGTCGCGGATGTCGGCCATTTCAACCCCCAGGGCTGCAAGCAGAAATACCGTTGCCAATCCGGTCCGGTCTTTCCTTGCGGCACAATGATAAATCAGCGGAAGATGACCAGTCGTTGCCAAAAGATGCAGAAACTTTTGGAAATCAGGAGCATGTTGAATAACCATCCGGCGATAATCGACTTCTAAAACGGTTTCCAATCCCCTTGCGTCATTTTCCATCAGAAACCGCTCTGAACGGTCGCGGGCGCCGTCAAAGATGTCGATATGAACAACCGATTTCACACTTTTTATAACTCTGTCGGGATGGCGGTCGATTTCGCGGCGTGCCCTCAGGTCGATGATCATCCTTACGTTCAGATCTTCGAGGATTTGGATATCCTCATCTGATAAAGCATGCAAATCGCCACTGCGAAACAGGACACCAGATTTTATTTTCCGGCCATCGGAGGTTTGAATCCCTCCGATATCGCGGAAATTAGACTGGTTTGTAAGGATCGGGTACAAGGCTTCAGGTTGAAATTACTGCAAAAATACCCATTTCGGCCCAATGTCTGCAATCTTTCCGGTAATTTACCCAAAAAAAAGAGGGGAAGAGGATAAAAAATCACCCGGTTTTTTCGGTAAAAACCCTCTTTCGGCCCGGGTTTCAGCCTAAGTACGACCGCAGGAGGTTGCTCCGGGATGAGTGTTTCAGGCGGCGGATTGCTTTTTCTTTTATCTGCCTCACCCGTTCCCGGGTCAGGTCAAACATGGTACCGATCTCTTCGAGTGTATAGCTGTGGGCAACTCCGATTCCATAAAACATATTGATAATGCCACGTTCTTTTTCCGTGAGGGTGGAAAGGGAGCGTTGGATCTCCTTTGACAGCGATTCGTGGATCAATGGTTCATCGGTATTGGGAGTATCTTCGCTCACAAATACATCGATCATCTTGGTCTCTTCATCCTGATCGATAGGGGCATCCATGGAAACGGTGCGTGTTGACATACGCATGGTTTCAGCCACTTTATGTTCCGGGATTTCGAGTTCGGCAGCCAGTTCTTTCATGGAAGGGGGCCGCTCGAAACGTTGCTCGAGTTTGATGGTGGCTTTCGACATTTTACTCAGGGAGCCAACCTGGTTTAGTGGCAACCGCACAATGCGCGACTGTTCTGCTAATGCCTGAAGGATGGATTGGCGGATCCACCACACTGCATAAGAGATGAACTTGAACCCCCTGGTTTCATCAAAACGGCGCGCTGCTTTGATCAGGCCTACATTGCCTTCATTGATCAAATCGGGCAAACTCAAACCCTGGTTTTGATATTGTTTGGCAACCGATACAACGAAACGAAGGTTTGCCTTGCACAACTTTTCGAGTGCCCACTGGTCGCCCTGGCGGATCCGTTGTGCCAACTGTACCTCTTCATCGGCCGAGATCAGCTCCTCTTTCCCGATATCAACGAGGTATTTGTCCAGCGAAGCGGTTTCCCGGTTCGTAATGGATTTCGATATTTTTAATTGTCTCATAAACCGATTCCATAATAAGCCCTGAGCCCGTTCGGATATATGCCTTCGATCAATACCCCTCCGTTGCGGTTGGAGAGGGCTTCGTGCAAATCGCCTGTCGTGCGGACAGGCTGACGATCGACCGTCAATAATATAAACCCGGCCCGGATCCCGGAACTTTGTAATTTTCCATTTTCGATCCGTGTTATTTTAAAACCATAATCAAGGTTGAACTTTGCTTTTTCCTCCGCAGTAAGCGATTGGAAAGTGGCCCCGTGAAGAGTCAGCTTATCCCCTTTCAGGGCAAGCTGCTGCGTCTCTTCACTGGCCATAACCAGGGGAAGGGTTAATTCATTCCCATCGCGGTTTACAATCACGGAAACTTTATCGCCCGGATTTTTCTGACCAATGGCTTCCATCAATTCCGATTTTCCGTTAACCGGCAGGTTATCAATGCTGATAATGATGTCGCCCTTCTTCATTCCTGCCTGGTTGGCAGGGCCACCCTCCACCACATCGTCGAGATAAATCCCCCTGAGGTCGGTAATCCCTTTTTCTTTGGCAAATTGGTCATCAATCTCGCGATAATAGACCCCGAGATAAGCCCTCTGAATTTTTCCGAATTTCAAAAAATCCCCGACAACCTTGCGAACAATATTCACGGGAATGGCAAAGGAATAACCGGTATAATAACCCGTACCGGAAGCAATGGCAGCATTGATCCCGATCAGTTCGCCCCGGGTATTCACAAGGGCGCCTCCGCTGTTTCCCGGATTAATGGCCGCATCGGTCTGAATAAAGGATTCAATGGCGCCCTGGGAACCAAGAATGTTTATATTCCGCGCCTTAGCGCTCACAATTCCGGCAGTCACCGTCGAAGTCAGGTTAAAAGGGTTGCCCACTGCCAGTACCCATTCACCGATTTTAACATCATCGGAATTTCCATAGTTTAAAAATGGCAACTCCGTTTCATCAATCTTGATTAAAGCCAGGTCGGAACTCGGATCGGTGCCCACAACAGAAGCCCGGTACTCCCTTTTATCGTTCAAGGTGACCGAAATCCCCGTAGCTTCCTGTACTACATGGTTGTTGGTAACAATATAACCATCAGGCGAAACGATAACCCCTGAACCCATGGCGGAATAAGGTGAAATATATTCACGCGGTTTGGAACGTCCCCCGAAATTGAAAAATTCAAAAAAATCATATACCAGGCTTTTTTTCT
>DYSO01000220.1 GCA_020718225.1 Draconibacterium orientale
CTTGCCGCATGATTGGCGACAACATGTTGGTAAGTTTTGTCTTTAAAGCTCCTATTAATACTCAAAAAAGATCCTATGAGAAATTTAACCTTGATTTTACTCATGTTTCTGGTTACTTCCGGGGCTTATTCGCAGGAGAGCGTATTTACGTATAAGAAATTGCCTTCGGTAGCGATGAAAGATATCAAAGGGATTACCTTTAATTCGACCGACATTACCAACAACGGGAAACCCATTATCATCAGTTTCTGGGCAACCTGGTGTAAACCCTGTATCCGTGAATTGTCGGCAATTTCAGATGTTTATGATGACTGGGTAAAAGAGACCGGGGTGAAGCTGTACGCCATCTCTGTGGACGATTCCCGTTCGGCATCCCTGGTAGGTCCGCTGATCAATGGAAAAGGCTGGGAATTTGAGGTGCTTATCGATCCGAACAGCGATTTTAAACGTGCCATGAATGTGGGCCCAATTCCCCATACCTTTTTGCTCGACGGTAACGGCGAAGTAGTGTGGCAGCATACCTCATTCGCAGAAGGGGATGAATTGAACCTGATCGACCTCGTCAGGAAACTGAATAAGGGCGAAAAAATAAAAGAATAAGAACGATCTTTTTAGTTTCACCACGATAAACATAACCTCTTGAAAAAGAACACCTACCTTTTTTCCTGCCTCTTTTTCTTCCTCACCCTTCTGCCTGTGTTCATCCAGGCCCAGGACATCCTTAAAGGGAGCGAAGTTCACGGAAGCATGCAGGCAGATGCCATTTATTATCTTCCCGATGATAAAATGGGGATCAGCGATTCATCGCTTAATGGAAAAACCATCCGGATGAATGGCTTCACCGAAGTCAACTATTCCTTAGTCAATTTTACCGCGGGACTGCGGTTTGAGGCCTATCTTCCCCCATTGATCGGATACGATGCACAGCTCAACGGAGTTGGCGTTCCCTATTTTTATGTGAATTATAAAAATGATTTTATCGATGTTACTGCCGGAAACTTCTACGAACAGTTTGGTAATGGAATGATGCTCAGGACTTACCAGGAATGGACCCTGGGGTATGACAATTCGTTGCGGGGTCTTCGGATTAAGCTGACCCCCTGGAAAGGGATAACCCTGAAAGGGGTTTATGGCATTCAGCGTTATTACTGGGAACCCTATAAAGATTTTAACCGTGGGATTGTCAAAGGATTTGATGCTGATTTTTACCTGAACGACATGTTTGCCTCCCTGAATGACGCTAATGTGAAGCTCACCCTTGGAGGATCGTTTGTGAGCGATTACCAACATGGCAATACAAAAGAAATCGCTGAAAAAGGCAAAATTTATCTGTTAAAAATGCCGGTAAATGTTGCCAATTATGGTGGCCGGTTTAATTTGAATATCGGTGGTTTTAACTGGTTTACGGAGTACGCTCATAAAATCAATGACCCTACTGCCATGAACAATTATATCTATAAAGATGGAAACGGCATTTTTACCAATCTTTCTTATTCTCAAAAAGGACTGGGAATCTCCCTGATGTCGAAATGGATCGATAACATGGGTTATAAATCCGACCGTACCGTAACCAACAACATGCTTAACATCAATTATCTTCCGTCAATAACAAAAGAACATACCTACGCCCTTGCCAGCATGTACTCTTATTCTACCCAGGCAAACGGTGAAGCGGGCGTATCGGGGACTGTTACCTTTCATCTTCCCAAAAATTCAAAGCTGGGAGGTAAAAACGGGATGACCATTGCCCTCAATTTTTCTCAGGTAAATGGTATTAACAGGAAAGCAGTAAATGACACAACTCCGGTAGGGGAGCTGGGTACGCTTGGATATTCTACCTCCTTTTTCAGTGTGGGCAAAGAGGTGTATTACCAGGATGCCAATATAGAAATCACCAAAAAATTCGGAAAAAAATGGAAGGGCATTTTCACCTATCTCTATCAAACCTATAATAAAGATGTTATTGAGGGCCATGCCAACGATTATGGTACCATCTATTCGCAAATCGGTATTGCCGATGTGACCTGGAACATAACCAAAAAAAACAGCCTGCGCTTTGAACTTCAGGGCTTATGGACCAAACAGGATAAGGGAAACTGGGCTGCCGCCCTGATCGAATATACCGTTGCCCCGCAATGGTTTCTATCTGTTCAGGATCAGTGGAACTATGGCAATTCCATTCCGGGGCAGCAGCTTCACTACTATTTGCTGAGCGCCGGCTATAACTATAATACTACCCGGGTTGCCCTTTCGTGGGGCCGGCAACGGGAGGGGGTTATCTGTGTTGGCGGTGTTTGCCGGTATGTGCCTGCAACCAATGGGGTGACCCTGACCGTGACCAGTAGTTTTTAACAGGATGTGCCTTGTGTTGAATTTTTTTAATCTGCTTGAACATGAAAATATTTTATAAAACAGTGCTGTTTTTTTTCCTCACAGCCATTCTTTTTCAATCCTGTACCAAAATCGAAGAACCCTATTATACGGTGAAATCGGTATATGCCGATACCAACATGAGGAGTGTCGTGTTAGAGGACTATACCGGTCATTCCTGCACCAATTGCCCGCCGGCCGCACGGACAGCCCAAAACCTACAGGCCTTATATAAGTGCCAGATGTTTGTAATTTCAGTCCATGCAGGCTCTTTTGCCAGGCCCGATTCCATCAATTACGAAGGCATCCTGAAAGAAGACCTGCGGAGCCCGCCCGGCAACGACTGGTTTGCCTGGCAACCGTTTCATATCGACCATAACCCCATCGGAATGGTTAACAGAACAGCCTATAAATCCAACATATCGTTCGATTATGACGAATGGGCCGGGGCTGTCGGCGTGTCTGCCGGACTGCCCAAAACCGCCATTATTTCGGTAAACAATCGGTTTGATGCGGCTTCTAAAACATTAACAACTACCATTGGCACCCGGTTTCTCATGAACCTGCCCGGAAAAATAAACCTGTGTGCATGCATCCTTGAGGATAGCATATATGGCGGACAGTTAAACTCCAAGCCGGGCGATTCCATCCCTTACATCAAACACTATTTGTTTATGGAAGTCCTGAGGGGCTCCCTGAACGGTTCCTGGGGTGAACAAATCGGGACAGATGTAACCGTCAACTCAGCAATATGCAAGAGCTATGTGTTCGATTTCAACAATCAGCCTGCATGGATCCCGAAACATTGCAGCATACTGGCCTTTATTATGGATGCTGATACCAGGGAGATCTATCACGCTGCAAAAATGGAGGTAGTTAAATAAGATAATCGTTTCCCGGTAACTGGTTGGGGATTGCCGGATTTAACAGGAG
>DYSO01000001.1:0-84509 GCA_020718225.1 Draconibacterium orientale
TTATGATTTTGCTTATGATGGTGGCGGACAGGGAAAAGCCGGGACGGGGACCATTCTTGTCGATGGAAAAGAGGTGGGTAAAACCCGTTTCCCGAAAACCCAGACCGGCGTCTTTTCCTTAGAAGACGGCGCCGATGTCGGAACCGATGAAGGCACAATCGTAACCGACTATGGCGGTTCTCCCGAATTCACCGGCAAAATAGGCAACATGCACATTGAAGTACACAAACCGGCAGCTCAACCTGCCTCCATCCATCCATAATTTTAAACCATTTCATATGAAAACACGCATCGTTTCGTTAGCCCTCCTCATGGCTCTTCCCTTGGCCCTCCTTGCGCAGGTGGACATGAAAGAGACCATCGGGATCATCAAAAAAAGCCTGGTCCAGAGCAAGGCCAACCTTAAAAACTACTCCTAGGTAGAGACCACCAAAACCTGGATCGACGGTGAATTGAAATCAACCAAAGAGGACCAGTGCTATTACAGTGTTGACGGTAAGCTGACCAAGATTGCAACCGGCAACAGCGATCAGGGAAAAACAAAAGGCGGCATCAGGGGAAAGATCATTGAAAACAAAAAAGAAGCGCTGTCGGATTACATCGGCAAAGCGATGGAAAAAGTCAAGTCTTACCTTCCCCCTGACGGCGATAACCTTCAACGGATCTATGATGCCGGGAAAGTGGGGATCCAAATCCTGGAACCAGGAAAAAAATTCAAACTGAGCTTCCCCGATTACCTTCAGCAGGGAGATGTGCTGTCGATCTCGGTCGATATTGCCGCACAACAACTGCTGGCATTGTCGGTGAACACCTGGATCGACAAACCGGAAGACAAAGTGGTTTTTGACGTGACATACAACAGTCTGCCCGACGGCACACAGTATGCAGTAAGCACGGTACTGGTGGCAGCAGCAAAAAACCTGAAATTGGAAATCGGGGAATCCGGCTTTCGGAAAGGGACCGGACAATGAAAAGAACATGGACCGTTACCGTTATGCTCACCCTGCTGATGGGCATGGCCATCATCCCTAAGGGAGAATCTCAGGTAGTCATCGCCTTGTTGTTTGGCGATAAACTGAATTCGCCCAACCTGAAGTTCGGGCTCGATGGCGGGATCAATTTCTTTACACTGGCTGGCAACAGCAATGCTAAGTTCTCCAATGGGTTCAACCTGGGGCTTTATTTCGACATCCGGCTAAAACAAGAGAGCCGCTGGTACATCCATACCGGGCTGATCCTCAAATCGCCCATGGGCTGCCAGGAACTAAAACCATACCTTCTGAACGATGCTGCCCTCGATACCATGTTTGCCAACGGAAACGTCAAACGGGAATTAAGATATATCAATCTGCCACTCTTGATAAGGTATTACTTCGCAGATCAGTTTTTTATTGAGGCGGGCCCGATGGCCGGGGTCCTGGTAAAAGCCACCGATGTTTTTCAAACTACCGTAAACGAGGAAAACGACGTATCGTACCGCAACAACATTTATAAAAAAACAAACCTGTTCGACATCGGGGCAATGGGAGGCCTTGGCTATCATTTCATGAAAGGGACCGGCATGAACCTTGGCGTGCGTTACTATTACGGGTTCATCAGCAATCCCAACGATGCTTCTTATGGTACCGGCAAAAACCAGTCGCTCTATGCCTATTTGAGCATTCCGATCGGCGCCGGGGAGAAATCGAAAGCCAAAGCGGCAGCCAGAAAAGAGAAAAAGCAGGAGAAACAACAAATGAAAGATACCGGGAAATAGTAAACACAATGGTGATGAAAGGTTTTCGATATACCTCCATTGTCCTGTTGCTGGGATCGGGAATCGCCCATGTGCTGTTGGCGCTCCTGTCGTTCGATGATCCACAGGTACTCCCGGTTTTGGTATTTGGTATTTTCTATTTCACAATCGGGATTCTTTTGTTGGCTAACCTGCGGTTTGCTCCGGCGCTGGGCATCATTTTCCCATTGATTGGCCTGGCCGCAGGCATTTTTGTTATAGGAATTCCGAATTGGACTGTTATGCTAACTTTTCTTTTTATCATAGATGCAGTTGTCGTTGTATTATGCATATTCTGCAATAAAAAAACATAAATTCATTCAATCAAAACACACATGAAAAACGCAATGATTTTCCTGTCCCTGTTCAGTCTGATATTTAGTGTTCAGGCACAGGAGCAGAAACAGAAACAGGCGCCAGGAATGAAAAGGTTCCACATCGGCCTGTCATATGGTTATACAGAAACCGACATGAAACTCCTTTATATGAAGGAGCTTTTTACCTGGAACGAAACAACTTCCGAACCCCGGGAGTTGACCGGAGAAGAAATTGACAATATGAACTCAAGGGAAACATTTTTCCGGCAATTTCAGGGACTGACTCTCGAAGCGGGGATGATCCTTTTGGGAAAGCCGGAAAGCAAATGGTTTATTGATGGATCGATAATGATTGGGTTGGCCTCTTCCAAATACCAGATAAAAAACAACCAGATCGATACCCTGGAGCTGGAAAATAAATCGGGATTCAAATCCCCCACAGCCAGCGTGCATTTCAATTTCACCTATAAACTTTCGCCACACTGGGGTATCGCTGCCGCACCCCATTTCAGTTATGCCTATGGCGTTGATAAGGAAATAAAAGACAATACCTACGGCCAGGTTGAGAATTTCATCGAAACCCGGAAGAACTATTACAACTATCTGTACGGACGGGTCAACCTGCTTGCCGTATGGATGAATAAAAGCCTGAATATCGGTGTCGGGCCGGGATTCTATGTGCTTTACAACACAAACGATTACCGGATTAACCGGACCAATCCTGAAACAGGGGATACCTATTCCACCCAGGTGATCACCCATCTTATCTCAAAATCATTCATTGACGGAAATATCCGAATTGAATGGAAGATCATTCCTTCATTGGCTGTTACAGGGTTTATTGGTGTTGGCGGCGATCTGACTGCAAGGGGAAGCATATCCTGGTATTTCTGAATGTTTTGTTTCTAAAAACTAAAAAAATGAGAACAATGAAAAAATATATCTGGGTTAACCTGTTCTTTGTCCTGGCCGGCCTGATGTTCCAACCAAACGTAACAGCCCAAACCCTGATGGCCGACGATGCCTCTTATTGCAAAGACACCAAAGGCTTTGGGAACGATGTCTATGACGACCTTGGCATTACCGCCGCACTTTACAACGGCTATACCTATGTCTTCAATTTTATTCAGTCGTATGGCGATGACTGGGATCCCGACCGGCTGGTCAAGACCAATGGTTCCCCCAGGGTATATATGTATTACAACGACTCGCTCCACCCGATGGACATAAAAGGAGGGGATGTCTGGGTGACCGAAAATAAAAACTACTGGATGAGTTGCATCACCTATTTCGGATACCCGAACGAACATAGCTATTGTCCGGGATTTCTAACAAAGGCATTCACCTTTCAGTTCAACGGCAGGCTGTGGTACGTACAGGTGATCGGATCCGATGGCGATAATAACTATTATGAGTGCTTTGCACAGATGCCCGTTCAGGACCACTATGCCTGTGAGACCTTCTACACCAGCACGGCCGTTCCTTCCGACAAAAATGTCTGGGCAAAGGTTGGCGCTTTCCAGATGGACTCCAGCCTCTATTTCCTGTCGCAATACATGAAGTACAAAGATTTTTCCACCATGACCCCCACCTGGCGTCTGGAAAAGTACTATTGGGATGCCAATTCCGCAACCTTTCAACACATACAAAACTATACCCTGAACATCCCTGACGGATTTATGCTGGCAGGGCTGACCCGCCGGTATGACCCGGTTACCGACAGCGATTACATGCTGTTGGGCACGTATAACACGACGAACACCTACCTCTATTTTCTGAGGACCGGCGAGGGGGATCCAACCGTGACCTCTGTAGGCTCGGTGAGCACGCCAACCATGAAAGGAGGAGTCAGCGTGATGTCGGGATCTTTCCAGGCCAGCCGGGGCATTGACAACTATCAGGTGGCCGGCCAGGGGTTCAGCGACCGGATCTCAATATTTTACTATTATAATTACCAATACGGGAGCAGTTATCCGTTATATGTCTGGGAATGTGCCCTGAACTCTTCCAACAGTTTTATCCAAATCACCACATACCAGATCAACAATCCTTTCGGAGGGTCTCCCAAGGCGATGAACAGTCGGTTCTCCATCACCGGGAGCTATACCCTCACGCCCCATCATTATACGAATCTCATCAGTACCTCAAGCGCCTATTACGACGGGTACCAGCAGAAAATCTGGCTGATTTTCCCGAACACCAGCCAGAAATTATACGGGGTGGGATTAAATTCCGATATCTGGCAGCCTTCGCCTTCAAAGGCCGATTCCATTTTCACCAGCGACCTTTCCATCGATACCGGGACTGTTGCCAAAGAAATTCAAAGCTTATATACCCTGTTGGGCATCGTTGACGGGCCGCCTCCCTGCTCGGTCGATTGGGAAAAATGGAACACTGCATATCCCCCGGGAACTTCCTTAGAAAAGGAGCCCACCCAATTGCACCTCTCTTCTTCGTCCACCCAAAAGATCGAATTCACCAATGTCACCAGTGCAGAGTTCACTGAAGCGGCAAGCATCAAAGTCCCCATGGAATGGGAGGTATTGGGGGTACCGGTTTCCACCGACTTCGGGGTAGGCGCAAAATTTTCCCAGGCATATCAGGTTATGAATTCAACCGGGAAGGAAACGACCTACTCCCAGACGACCGGTTTCCCGCTGTCAGAGATCTCGCAGGAATACGGCAGTTACATCTTTGCCATCCCAACCATTACCCGGTATGTTTTCCGCAGATATGCCTGGTACGACGGGGCATCGTATTATAATTACACCTATCCTGTCCCGAATTCCCTTCAGTATCTCTTTCGAACAACCGGGATGCGGTATATCGCCAAACCCATTCCGGTTTCGGAATACCCTTTCAGAATTGCCGAACCTAACTCGGTAGGGCTTCCTGATTGGAAACTAAACACCAGCACGGGGAGAAAAGCGATGGCGAATACGCTTGCCTCTTACCCTGAGAAATCCAAATTGACCAGTTCGAGCTGGCTCGCCCCCGGGCCTCCGGTCAACGGAAGCTTTGAATCGCTGGTCGATACGACTGTGTCAACCGAAGGAGCGTGCTCCTTTGATTTCAGGGTCTCCGCCGACGTGAAAGTCCCGAAGATTTTCGAAATAAAAGGCAGTGTGTCCTATAACATTTCCTATTCCAATGAAGTCACCTCCACCAGTACGATTGGTAACGATATCGAACTGGAGATCAACCTCTTACCTGAAGATGCCAACTATATCAACAATACCCACAGCCTTTACCTTGATCTTTACCTTTTCAGCAACCAGGATAACATTCCTTACTGGTACTGGGACAGCCTTCCGGCGCCGCAGCAGAAACCCTGGTATATAGCCTATGTAGTTGCCAGCGCTACCAAAACGATCCTTCTGGACACTCCTGCCAATAAGGAAACATTCGATTGCGACAGGACTTTGTTCAGCTGGAGCGCTAAAGACATGACGGATCCAACTTTTAATTTGGTGATTGCCACTTCCTGGCCGGCTTCCCCGGCCAATGTGGTCTATTCCGAAAGTACCGGGGCAGAGACCGCTACATCACCATTCGGGTTTGCTCCTGAACCGGGAAAG
Organism: Draconibacterium orientale; assembly: GCA_020718225.1. GTDB lineage: Bacteria > Bacteroidota > Bacteroidia > Bacteroidales > FEN-979 > CAIVAT01. The sequence continues at coordinate 5,670 of DYSO01000001.1, forward strand.
ACCTATTACTGGGCCGTTCGAGGAACAGATCCATCGGAGGCAATCGTCTGGTCATCCCCCCGTTCATTTTCCGTACCCGATACCGCGACCATGGAAAATTTCGGAAAACCGGTTAAAGCCAACTTTTTTCCCAATCCCGGAAATGGGCAGAACATGGGTTTATCGCTGCAATCGGAATATTCCGGTGAGTTTCTGTTGACCCTCTATTCTTCCGCCGGAATACCGCTATATTCACAGAAAATCGACTATTCCGGCCCGGCAGCAATGATCCTGCACCTTCCCAACCTGGGTCTCGCCTCCGGGGTTTATCTCGCGGAGATCATGACCGGTCATGACCGGATCACTAAAAAAGTGATTGTCATCAGATAAAATTTCTCCAGCGCTTTTTGCTTTTTTTTAGCATGGGCACATTTCATGTTTCGTCTTCCCAACCTTTCACTTTCATGGCCAAACCGGCCGGATCGCGGTGCAACCTGGATTGTACCTACTGTTATTACCTGGAAAAAGAAAGGCTATATCCGGATGATTCGCAGCGGTGGTCCATGGATGAGCGGGCCCTCGAAACCTTCATCAATCAGTATATTTATACGAGTACCCATCCGGTGGTGGAGTTTATCTGGCACGGCGGAGAGCCCCTGCTCCGCGATCAGGGGTTCTTTACGAAGGCCATCGCCCTGCAACAAAAACACGGGAAAGGCCGTCAGATACGAAACACGCTGCAAACCAACGGCACATTGTTGGACGACGATTGGTGCCGGTTCTTTCATGATCATCAGTTTCTCATTGGCATCTCTGTCGATGGTCCGGCCCTTTGTCATGATCACTACCGCAGGTACCGGTCGAGAAAATCCAGTTTTGGGGAGACCATGCGGGGTATAGAACTCCTGCATAAACACCGGGTTGCATTCAATACCTTATCAGTCGTCAACGACTACAATGCGAAATACCCCTTGGAGGTATACCGGTTTCTGAAAAACATCGGAAGCCGGTACATGCAGTTCACCCCGATCGTGGAACGGATTGATCCGGAAGCAAAACCCGGCGGATTACAGTTGCTGGCAGGAACAGCCTCCCGGCCGGGAGCGGTCGGTGCAACCACTGTTGATCCACTGGATTACGGCCGGTTTCTGATCGCCATCTTCGATGAATGGGTGAAACAGGATGTAGGCGAATACTTTGTCGTTACCTTCGATTGCCTATTGGCCAATACCCTAGGAGTCCCTCCTCCCGTGTGTATTTATGCGCCGACCTGCGGTCATGCCGGTGTAGTGGAATTTAATGGGGATGTTTACTCCTGCGACCATTTTGTTTTTCCGGACTATTACCTCGGCAACATCCGGGAGAAAAACTTGCGGACACTTATGGAATCGCCATTTCAACAGCAGTTCGGATTGAACAAGCGGGATGCTCTGCCTGAGTATTGCCGATACTGTGAGTTTCTCGACCTGTGCAACGGTGAATGTCCGAAAAACCGCATCAGCATAACCCCCAACGGAGAGCCCGGACTAAACTGGCTCTGTCCCGGCTTCAAGCTTTTCTACCGACATGTCCGACCCTATCTCTATTTCATGGCCAACGAGCTCCGGCATAACCGGCCGGCGTCGAATGTACAGAGTTGGACAAACAGATTTTTTGGTTTATTCTATTTGTCGATGACATCATTAAGTGTTACCGGTGCTTCTCCTTGAGTAACCTGTATATAATTGTTTTTTATTTCAGTATCACTCCCAATTTATTGGTTGCCGTTAAAGAAACTGTATAGTTTCCTGCAAAAGAATAAATATATTGAGGATTTGGAGAAATACTTGTCCCGCCATCACCAAAATCCCATGACCAATTGGTTATGGGAGCAGAACCTGTTTCAGACTGATCCTGGAATTGAACCGTTAATGGTGTTGTCCCACTTGTCGGGGAGGCAGTGAATTCTGCTTTTGGCGGATATTCATACGGTTGCTGAACGCCTTCCGCCACCGAACCATTTGTTCCGGTATGAGTTTGATATATAACCTGTCCGACTGAATAACTTACAACACCTCTGCTACCCGAAACGTCTTTGCCTGATGCATTATTATTTTGTTGTGCATTCGAAATTTGAAAACTCCAGATGAATAGAGAGAATACGAAAGAGATTTTTTTAATTGGTATTTTCATACACCTCCTCCTTAAGGAATTTTGTATCCTTAACTTCATGGTTCAAAAATACGCTGAAACTGAATCATTGAAGTTACCAAATGGTAACTAATTAATAATGAATATTGATTTATTAAACTTTCCCTCCAAATGGAAAAAATAATTCATTTCCCTCCATGCCGGATGGGAGCTTCGAGAAGTTGTACCTTGGTTGCGTCTTAGTTAAAAAAAAGACTGACATCGTGTTGAATATCAGTCGTTAAAATTATACTTGTGACCCCGAAGGGACTACTTTTAATGATTTTCACTGGTTTTCATTGATTTTTATATCTCTGATTTATAGTGTATTGTAATAAATATGTTCTTGATAAATCTTCATTGGTTTTCCTTTTGTGACACAGTAATGACACCGTTGACCAAATGTGTTGTATATTCGCTGCTCCATTTCAAACGCCGGGGTATGTTAATTGTGACATATGAAAAATCCTAAATTTATTGTCCGTAAGGATTGGAACATGATCCAGTTGCAATACTTACCAATAATCCACCGGAAAACCTTACCAAAGTACCTATTGGAGAAATTGAGGAAACGGATTCGGTGTTGTTCATCTGGACTACGCCAAAAAAATTGTCACTTGCTTTAAAACTAATAGAGACTTGGCGGTTCGTTTATAAAACCTGCATGATCTGGTATCAGTAACCCCATTCTCAAGAAATTTTTTCGCTGGGGCTTTCCCCATACCCCAAAATTACAAATAGGTTAATAGGCTAATTGTCATTAAAATCCCGAAGGCAACGCACAGAAAACCCGTGATTCCCGTAAACTTGGCTTCTGTATACAAAGCTGAAAATGTGGAACAGGTACCGGACATAGTAATAGGGTGGATTCTGCTCAGATGAACTCCACCAGTGGCTGCGGTAGTCAATGTATTCGAACGCTCCTGTGTAGCTACGGTAGCCTGCCGGAACGGCTGAAAAGCCACTTTCGTTGGTTGCACCTTCGTTAGGTGAATACCATAAACCAGTACCCTCGTCAATTGTACCGGTCGATTTCATTTTCCCACCTGCAGCACTTTCTCCGCCAAGAATGGTGGTCAATGTTGTCCATTCAGCATCTGTAGGTAAATGCCAGCCCGTGGGACAAATTCCCTTTGCTCCCGGGGTGGTCACATATTGCATCATCTCGTTCCATTGGTACAATCCTCCATAAATGTTGCAGTTGTTCTCATCGTCGTTGTAACAATACTTTTCAATGATGATGTTATTGGTTTGGTCCTGAACGCCATCAATATGGATTCCGACATTCATGTTTTCGGCCATCCATGTCTGTGAACCAGCTGCCATCAATGTCTGTGAACCAATGGTAACGGTGGCGTAATTGTTTCCATCAGCATCGGTACAGATAATAAAATTGGCGGTAACCGTTTGGCTTTGAACGGGTATTAAAGGAATTATCGTAGAGTAAATACCTGAATGGCATTTAAACAAAAGCTGATCGCCATTGTTGTATTGCATTTGCACCTCGGATTGGAGACTTTTCAAATTTCCTGGCACCGTTGATTTCAACTTTGTGGATACATAACTTATATTTCCGTTACCAGCAATGGACCTTGTGCAGACTATTTTTCCTGAATAAACGTACGCTGCCGATTTGATGAAGAGGATATAAATCCCACTGATTAAACCGCTTACAACAAAAGTATGCCTTCCGTTTGTCAACATGTTTTGCGTTTGAGCCACCTGTTTTCCTGCAATATCGCTTAGTTCGATGGTTGCGATACCAGATGAAGCAGTTTCAAATTCGACAAAACTTTGTTCATCCATGGGGTTGGGATAAATACGCAAATCGCCGTTGCTTTTTTCAGAGGCCAGATCAATTCCAACAATGCCCATCAGATGCAGAACATCTGTTCCGTTCAGTGTTAAGCTTGTATTCTGGGTAAGGTTTCTAACCTGTACGGAATCAACTGTGGTACTAACGCCTGATCCGGCAAAACTGATCAGATAGTCCTGGGCCTGGGTTTGCAGCATGGCCAGTACAAAGAAAATGATAATCGTAGATTTTTTCATGGTTAAATGTTTTTATATATCATTCGGAATATCGGTTATTTCGAAAAAATGGACAGGAGTCCTTTATCTGATTTTCTTAGTTCTTTGTCCAAGTGAACAGGTAAATTTACAACAAAAAAACTAAAGTCAAGTAAAAGTAAGGAAAATGTCAACGCAATAGGATTTATACAGAAAACATTCCTTCGCCTAAGATTTGACAGCAAGTCTGGCTCCCGGCTTGTCAATGGTGGAAATTTCGATTTTTTTCAGGCCTGAACCAAACCGGTACCATTTCCTGATTCAGAATGATGCCACCTTTTTGGGTAATTCGTCAACCAGATACCATTCCGATAGTCTGAACAGGGTGCTACGATTCATTCTTTAATAAACAACAATGCTTATATTTCTTTCCCGATCCACAAGGGCATAATTCATTTCGACCCGGGATTTTTGCGATCCTGAGAGGATTTGTAACATCGGATGCCAAATTCTCAATATGTTCCCGAAATAGGATATAATGTTCGATTAGTCTTTTTACATAGAAGCCATCCTCAAGCGTGATTTTTACCCGTTCAAATATTTTTTCCGTAATATCTGTTCTCTGACTTAAAGTATTAATTGACGGTCCTTTGAGTTCGTGAATCATTTCTTTATCATAACTGCCAAGCCAGTTCTTATAGAATATTTCTTTCTCCCACCCAAAATTGATTACTGCGACAGGTTTTCTTCTTCGTTCTGATATCACATTCAACATTACTCTTCTGCAATCGCATTTAGGTTCATCACAAAATAATTCCAGCAAGATAAACTGGTCGCCAATTAATTCCGGATCATCAAATATTTGAATGCACCGGGTTTCTTTCCTGGCAATTTCCGGGAAATAAGTATCAAAAGCGATGTAGGGCATGAAAACTCAATTTTGGTTTCTGTGTCAACATGAAAGGATAAATTTACAACGAAAAACTAAAAGTCAGGGGAAAAGTTATTTTCCATCCAGCCACCGCTCCACCGCCTGATTCTGATTTTCGGTTTCAATCCGGGGTTCCCCGCTGTTAAAATTTCGCTGGTATCCCCTTTTAAACCAAGGTTCTAAGTTTTTCAATTGGTTGAAAAAACTCATTTTCCATAAGGAAGATGAGCGGATGGGAAGATTATGGGGATTCCAATTAGTTATCTTTCTGATAAGAATTTATCTACGTCTTTTTTTCGATACAAAGTTTTTCCACGTTCCGATTTCCCGATACCGGAAGAAATTTTAGCTGGTTTTAACATACCTGTTTTTTCATAATTCTGTAATGTTGTTTTACTCTTTATATGTAGAATCGACATTACTTGCTGAATTGTTAACAGTTCGTCATCTTCAGGAACGCTTTGATTGTTTATAAAACCATCTCTGATAAGTTCATCCCGCACATTTTTCATGAAACTGATATTTCACTTCCATCAGCATAATAACCCGTTCATATTCCTTTATAATATCTTTGGTAGACATATCCTTACTAATCATGTCAGAAACCCATTCACGAATTATCCGACCAGAAAGATTGTTTAAAAACATTTTGAAAATCAGAATTGTTTTAAAGAAATCTTTACCCATATTGTTAATATTAAGGTGTTTGAGCAACTGGTTACTTACTCCAATCGAAAAAGAGGGATGAAATTACAATATTAAAATGAATTATGGGAAATTTAACAAACACACACAGTAACGACACAGTATAAAGAAAAAACCTTTATAATACAAAGATTATAAAGGTTTTAACATTTAAATCTGTGACCCCGAAGGGACTCGAACCCCCAACCAACAGAACCGGAATCTGCCATTCTATCCAATTGAACTACGGGGCCAAAAAGAGTGCAAAGATAAGTTTTTTTTGTACTTTTGGGACTTAAAAGTATTAAAAACTTTAATCCTATGTCAGAAAAAATCTCAGATAAAGTTGGCGCTGGTGTTGCCACAGGTAATGCGGTGCAGGAAATTTTTAAAATGGCCAAGGCCAATAATTTTGCCATACCGGCCGTCAATGTAGTGGGATCCAACTCGGTGAATGCCGTTATGGAGGCTGCCCGGACGGTGAATTCCCCGGTCATCATTCAATTTTCGAATGGCGGTGGCGTTTTTTATGCCGGAAAATCGTTAAAAAACGAGCATGAACGTATTGCCATCAAGGGATCGATTGCGGGAGCAAAACACATCCATGAAATTGCAGACCTTTATGGTATTCCGGTCATTATCCATACCGACCATGCCGCTAAAAAGTTACTTCCGTGGATTGACGGGCTGCTTGATGCAGGAGAGAAGTTCTTTCAGGAAAATGGCAAACCTTTGTTCAGTTCACACATGCTTGACCTTTCGGAAGAACCGCTTCATGAAAACATAGAGATCTGTAAACGTTACCTGGAACGGATGAATAAAATGGGAATGACCTTAGAGATTGAGCTGGGGGTCACCGGTGGGGAAGAAGACGGGGTGGATAACTCCGGAATTGACAGTTCACGTCTTTACACCCAGCCCGAACATGTGGCCCAGGCTTATGAGACCCTGCTGAGCGTAAGCCCCAATTTTACCATTGCCGCTTCATTCGGAAATGTACACGGTGTTTACAAACCCGGTAATGTAAAACTGGAACCCATCATCCTGCACAATTCACAAGTATATATCCAGAAGAAATTTAACACGGCGACAAATCCGGTGAATTTTGTCTTTCACGGAGGCTCCGGATCAGAACCTGAAAAAATCAAAGAGGCCATCTCGTACGGTGTTGTCAAGATGAATATTGACACCGATACCCAATGGGCTTTCTGGGAAGGTATACTGCATTATTATCAGAAGAATAGCGGATATCTCCAGGGACAGATCGGCAATCCCGAAGGAGAAGATAAACCCAATAAAAAATATTACGACCCCCGCGCCTGGCTGCGTGAAAGTGAGAAATCGATGGTCGAAAGGTTAAAAACCGCATTTACCGATCTGAACTGTATCAACCGGTATTAAAAACCGAGCCCTCCCGACTGGGTTTCGCGTGAATGGATACTGAGTACCGGAAACGGGGAATGGTTGACCGTTTGATGTGCGTATGGGCCCAGAAAAATATTGGCAGTGGTGGTCTCCTGTTCTGTCATGATAGCGATCATATTTGCATCAATGGCCTTGGCATAATCGATGGTGGCTTTGGAAATATTCTCGACTACTTCAATTTTATCGACGCGCCATTTGACTTTTTCCTCCTCAAAATACCGAATTACCTGGGAAGCATACAGATCTACTTTGCGCCGGAGGGTTTTCATCTTCGATGTATATAGCTTCAGGACATGAATTTCTGCCTGGTGCCTTTTGGCAATGTAAGCGACAAAAGAGGCTTTCTGTCGGGTTTCTTCTGCGCTGTCGACAGGAAAGACGATACGGGTCAGAGGCTTGGTAATATTAACCCCGCTTCGTATTGTAAGAACCGGACATTGGCTGGCTGCAACAATTTTATTGGCATTGCTTCCCATCCAGAATTCTTCATATCCCGATGCGCCGTGAGTTCCGACAACGATCAACATTGCGTTACTGGAACGTGCTTCGCCTGTAACCTCTTTATAAATTTTCCCCCGGCGGATCGAGAAGGTAATTTTCCGATCGGGCAATTCAGGTTGATATTTTGCAATCATCTCTTCCAGTGCTTTTTGGGATTCAATGGAAGGGTCTTTCGGCTTATCGATAAATTTTTCCTTTTCCGCAGTGGTCTTTTCAACACAAACTAAAATCATATCTGTGCCACAATGCTGTGCGATGGAAAGGGCATGTAAAAATGCATTGATGGAACAATCTGAGAAATCGATGGCGACTGCTATTTTGTTCATATGCTTCTGTTTTAAATTATTCCGTTTGGGGCAAATGGATGGGTTCTTCAACGATAAAAGCATTGGGATAGTCCACGGTCAGTTCAATAAGAAACCGTTGAGCGTCGAGCCGGGTTCGAAAATCACCGATACGGACCTTATAATTTGGCGATTTAAAAGAAAGATAAGCCCCGGTTGCCGGATATTTTAAAACAAATGCATCATACACAGCCTGGGCTTTGTTTTTAGAATTATTTCCAGAGTCAGAAAACAACTGGACCCGGAAGCCGTCGATGGTTTGAAAATGTTGATTGATCCTGATATGTTTCATTACCAATGCATCAACCCTCGAATCCTGGATTACCGTTCCTTTCAGCTCCAGTGTATCGGGGGATTGTGCCATGGATACGGAAAACGGAAAAAGAATGGCAATGATGATGATAAATCGAAAAAAAGTCCCGTTCATATTGCTATAAATCAAATTTATCCTGTGGATGAATACTTAAAACAGGGATTACCGACTGATTGATCATTTGTTGGGCCTGGGGGCCAAGGAGGATGTTTACCGGGGTTTCCTGTTCGGTCATAATGGCTATCAAATCGGCCCCGACGCTTGTTGCATATTTCAATACCGCTTTGGTCAGGTCGTTGGCAACAATACTATCGGTTATTAACCTGACCGAATGCTGATGCAGATAACTGACCGCTGTTTGGGAATATTTTTCAGCAATCCTTTGAATCGATTTCAGGTGACTGTTATGGGTGGTCACAAGGTGTACTTCCGACTTAAAAAGGGAAGCCAGTTTTATAACAAAGGGTAATTTCTGGATGGTTTCGGCTGAGCCATCAACGGGGACTACTATAATATCAATGGTTTTTTTTATTATCAAATCGTGTCGGATGGTGATTACAGGGCAGGAAGCATACGTCACTATTTTAAAGGCATTGCTCCCGATCCAGAACTCTTCATAGCCTGAAATGCCATGTGCCCCGGTGATAATTAATTCGGCATGGGTAAGCCTTGCCAGGTTATCAACTTCATGGTATATTTTCCCTTTTTTCAGTTTGTATTCCAGGGTGATCCCTTTTGCCAGTTTTTTACTGTAAATTTTTATCAATTCCTCAAAGCGTTTTTTCGCTTCATTGCGGTTTTGGTTTGAGGTATCCGGATAGAGCGATTCCTGGGGGCTGATTTTATCGACCCATACAAGCTGAATGGGTGATCTTAATTTATTTGCCAGAGGAATGGCATATTCTATGGCGTGAATGGAGGTGCTCGAAAAATCAACAGCGACAATGACCGGGTTCATGGTTCTTTTTTTTTATTGAATACGTAAAGGTAATGATTTTATTTAACAAGGGAAATTCACTGAAATTAATTTACTTTTGTTGTCATGAACCAAAACCTGGATGCTTCCGCCCAAAATCTTACTACGGGCGATAAAGAGGTTGAGAAAGCATTACGTCCCTCAGGGTTTATTGAATTCTCGGGGCAGGAGGCAATTGTTGAAAATTTAAAAATATTTGTCCGGGCTGCCCGTCAGCGGGGTGAATCGCTCGACCATGTTTTGCTTCATGGTCCCCCGGGTTTGGGAAAGACCACCCTTGCCCATATAATCGCCAATGAATTGAGGGTCAACATCAGGGTAACTTCCGGTCCGGTTCTGGATAAACCGGGCGACTTAGCCGGATTGCTCACGGGGCTGGAACCGAACGATGTATTGTTTATTGACGAGATACACCGGTTATCACCGGTAGTTGAAGAGTATCTCTATTCAGCGATGGAGGATTACAAAATCGACATCATGATCGAAACGGGCCCGAATGCACGCAGCATCCAGATCAAACTGAATCCATTCACCCTGGTTGGCGCCACAACCCGGTCGGGGTTGCTCACCGCTCCGCTTCGTTCACGTTTCGGGATTAATGCCCGCCTGAACTATTATCAAAGCGATACCCTCGAACGGATTATCATCCGCTCTGCCCAAATCCTTCAGGTGGTCACTGATCCGCCGGCATCTGCCGAAATTGCACGCAGAAGCAGGGGCACACCCCGGATTGCCAACATGCTCCTTCGTCGTGTCCGCGATTTCGCCCAGATTAAAGGATCCGGCGAAATCGACCTGGCCATCAGCCAGTATGCCCTTTCGGCATTGAATGTGGATAAAAACGGCCTGGATGAAATGGATAATAAAATCCTCCTTACCATTATCGATAAATTCAAAGGAGGACCTGTTGGCCTTACCACCATCGCAACTGCTGTTTCAGAAGATGCAGGGACCATTGAAGAGGTGTACGAACCATTTCTCATCCAGGAGGGCTATCTGATGCGGACGCCAAGAGGACGCGAAGCCACCGACATGGCCTACCGCCATTTAGGGAAAATCAGGACCGGTACCCAGGATACGCTTTTTTAAATAGCGAATAGTGAATAGTGAATAGTGAATAGTGAATAGTGAATATTGAATGTCGAAGCTCATCGGAGAACGAGCATTGACCGGCCATAAAGCGTTAATCCGTGAAGAAGCCCTGCGCCAGGGTTTTTTGCACTGTGGGTTTGCCCGCGCAGAACCGCCGGAAGAAATCCGTGGGTTCTATTCCAGCTACCTCGAAAAAAACAGGCAACTTTCCTTATCCTATCTGCAAAGCAACTTTGAAAAAAGGATGGACCCCTCCCTTGTTTTACCGGGGGTTAAATCCATTATTTCCCTCACCCTGGGTTATTCCGCACAGCCGCCCGTTCCTGAAAAAGATTCTTTTGTCATCGCCAAATATGCCCGTGGCGCCGATTATCATGAAATCATGAAAAAAAAGATGGACCGGTTTATTTCATGGCTTAAAGCAGAGTTTGGGAGGGCCCGGATAAAACGGTTTGTCGATTCGGGGGCCATTCCTGAAAAATTCTGGGCCATGCGTTCCGGGGCCGGATGGCAGGGAAAAAATACCCTGATTATCCATAAGGAGGCGGGTTCCTTTTTTTTTATCGGCATCCTGCTGACCGACCTGGAACTGGAAGCCGATTCCCCGGCCACCGATCATTGCGGCCACTGTACAGAATGTATCAAAGCCTGTCCTACGGGGGCCCTCAACACGCCTTACCAGCTTGACATGTCGCGCTGTATTTCATACCACACCATCGAAAATAAAAACGCCATTCCGGAAGATATCATTCGCCATCTCGGCAACCGGATCTATGGTTGCGACCTGTGCCAGGACGTTTGTCCCTATAACCGGGCCCCAAAACCAACAATCATTCCCGAATTCCTTCCCTCGCCGGATTTGATGAACATGGGAAAAACCGAATGGCTCAACCTGTCGGAAAAACAATTTGACCGGCTTTTCGGCCATTCTCCGGTCAAACGGATTGGATACGACCGGTTGATGAGAAATATAAATGCCGCTTCGGGGTAAGGATGATGACTAAACGGTATCCGGCTTTTTTACAATGGTCCCTCAGCGGAACCCCAGGCATAGCTCCCCAGCTCAAACCCGGCAAGAGATAAAACCCTGTCGACAACCGTCATGGCCAGCGCTTCAATGGCAACAGGTTTGCTGTAAAACGAAGGGGATGCCGGGCAGATGATGGCGCCGGCTTCCGTCAGCAGTTTCATGTTGTTCAGGTGTACCAGGCTGAAAGGAGTTTCGCGGGGGACCAGGATCAGCTTCTTCCGTTCTTTCAGCATCACATCGGCAGCCCTGGTGAGCAGGTCGGACGAAACCCCGGATGCAATCCGGCCGAGGGTCCCCATGGTACAGGGACAAACAATCATGGTATTGTAACCGGCTGAACCGGAGGCCATCGGGGCAAAAAAATCGGCAGGGTTGTAAACGGTCATCCAATCGGGATAGGCAATAGAATCCGGATCTTCGTTGAGTTCGTACTTCCAGACTGCTTTTGCGTTTTCAGATAAAATAATCCCACATGCATCAACCTGATCGTGCACCAGACGCAATTTTTCCAGCAATAACCGCGCATAGAGCGCCCCACTGGCCCCTGTAACCCCGATAATCATCTTTTGTCCTTTCATAAACCGGCAGGTTTGTATTTAAAAATCCTGAGGTTTGAAATCCCAGAAAAGCGATAGCGACATGACATTGTTGAACTGGCCCCATTCAAATAAAATTTTACGATAGCCGGGCGGATAGGGAGCGGTTGCATTCCGGATGGAGAGCAGGGAATAGTTGAAGCGGAAATTGGCTTTCAGATGGCGGGTGATATATCCCGATATCCCGATTATCCCGCTTAGCGTTAAACCCCTCAGGGGAACTGTGTTGGTTACTTCCAATCCATCCGACTCTTCATAGGATCCAAGAAGGATATCTGCCGCCGGGCCGATTTCTGCCGAAAACCTGCGGGCAAAAGTGTATTGATATAAAACCGGTATCTCTAAATAATTCAGCCGGAGAAGATAGGTTTGATCTGCCGGGTTTGCCGAATCGGCATTTTTCCGGCTTCCCTTTTGGATATATTCCATTTCCATTTGAAAGGATGAATGGGGTGAAATTTTCAGGTTAACATAGCCCCCGGCTAAAAAACCATATTTGTGGTACCCATTCCAATTGTCGCCATCTACCTGGCTCACCAGTCCTCCGGCAACAATTCCCGCATTAAACTTTTGGGCCAATCCTGCAAAGGGAATGCAAATCAATATCAAAATTGCAATTTTTCTCATCCGGAATTTTTCAATAAAAGTATGAAAATCTTCACCACGGTTTGTTTTTTCACGAAGGATTCGTGAAGTCATTGCTTTATCACTTTTTTAATGAGCATTTGATCCCCATAAACAAACCTGAAAAAATAGACCCCACAGCTTCTGTCGCTTAAATCGATCAAGGTCCTGCTACCGGTTACATTGCTCTTCTTTTTGATTTCAATGCCGTAATGATTGTATATCGTAAGGTCGTATTCTGGCCACCGGGTTTCAATCTGTATGAATTTGGTGGTCGGATTCGGAAATATTTTTACAATTTCCGGAGATTCTTCAACGATGGCAACCGGACTTGTCCGGCACGCAAACTCCTGCACGGTTACAGTTAAAAATTGTACGTTGGTCACCTTGATCCATCCGTAAAAAGTATTATTACCTGGCGTTAACAATCGGATGGCAAGGTAATGTCTGGAAGTGTCACCAATAAATCCGTTGTCGGAACAATTATGATGGTAGATCATCCAATTTGTATAGGTAAGATATTGGGTTTTATTCAACCAGTTTAAATTTTGGTTGATGGTGTCATTTTTCTTAAAAAATTTCACCATTTTCGTAGTGTATATCAACGTAATCCCGTCGTCAGCATAGCAACTATCGATATGGCCCAGGGCAACCTGGCAAAGGGTGGTATCCATTATTTTCAAACATGATTCAGACCCACCGGCTCCATTGATCCACTCTCCTCTTGAATAGAAATAAACATCATCGAAACCGTCACCATTGATGTCAACCCGATAAATGGCAGGAGGCAGCGAATCAGGAGGATGGTTGTACGGCCCTGTTATCGTTGTATCAGGATTTATATCAAAAAAATAACATCCTGAATCATGCTGGCCGGCAATAATATACTGAGAATGTGATTTTAAAGCGCTGAAAATTACAAGAAATATCATACAGTGCAAGATGATGAAAATTTTTCTCATGACACTTTAGGTTCGTTTATTTGTTACTAATCAGCAGATGAAGATGGCGTGAAATTGAAGGATCTCCTATGCGCTTGCGGTGCCTTTCCCGACCAAAATCTGCCCCATCCTATAGTCAGGCATAGGTTTGTCTATCTCATCCTCTTCAGATTTCTATTACGCATCAGTTGTAAACATCACTTATGGTTCTTAACAAGTTTAACACTATAAAATATTAAACCTGAAGTAAAAAGCATTATCAAAATCAATAAATGAAAAGAAAAATAAGTTCTAATCTCCGAAATTAAATAACCAATTCCTAAAGATGATATTGAAACAACGATAACCTGAGCAAGAATGGATTTATAAATCTTATTTTTTTTAACAAAATAGAGATAAAAAATCAAATATACTGCAAAAGTTATCGCAAGAATTAGAATTGTATCCATCCTTTAAAATTTAAATTGTTCATTGGGCACATGCCAACCATGGGGACAAATTCCATTCGATCCCACTTTTATCGCACAAAGGTAAAAGACTTCTCAGGAATACAGGGAATGTTTTCTACCTTTGCACCTTAATTATCTGATTAAATGGAAAACCAACCCATTACCATTCTTTTAGTCGATGACGAAACCGATATCCTTGAATTCCTTGGGTATAACCTTGAACGTGAAGGATACCGGGTACTGAAGGCAAAAAACGGAAAAAAGGCATTGAAATTAGCGGTGGAACACAAACCACAACTAATCATCCTCGATGTTATGATGCCAGTGATGGACGGAATGGAAACCTGCTTGGAAATCAGAAAGATACCGGAACTTGAAGGAACTCTGATTGCATTTCTTACCGCCCGGGGCGAGGATTATTCCCAGATTGCCGGATTTGAGGCAGGGGCCGATGATTATATTGCAAAACCCATCAAACCCAAAGTTTTCATCAGCCGTGTCCAGGCCATTCTGCGACGGTACAAAGCAGCGCCCGAAAATGTTAATATCGTGGCAACTAAAAATTTTACCATTGATAAGGACCGGTATGTTGTTGTAAAAAACAATGTTGAAATCACCCTGGCGCGCAAAGAGTTCGAACTTCTGCTATACCTGGTTTCCCAAATCAACAGGGTGGTTCGGCGGGAGGAGATCTTTGTCCATGTCTGGGGCGAGGATGTAGTGGTAGGCGACCGTACCATTGACGTTCACATACGCCGGATCCGCGAAAAACTGGATACCGACTGCATCCGGACCATCAAGGGCGTTGGTTATAAATTCGAAGAGGTATGAAGTTCCATGAACCCCGAAACCTGGCTCTTCTCAATGCCCTGATCATCACCGGGATTTATTTTTTTCTTTTTTCCCTTTCATTCCTGTTGATGAATTCCGGTGTTTTCAACCACTTTTTTTCTTATCTGGTTATTTTTTTCAACTCCCTGCTGATTTTTTTTTCAGTTTATCTCATTTTCCGCTATACCATCGATCATTTTATTTATAGTAAGATCCGTTTGATATACAAATCAATTCACTCTTTTAAATTGGGGAAAAAAGAAAAACCCGTCATTTTTCCTGAACACGATATCATTGAAAATGTTCAGGCTGAGGTAGATAACTGGGAAGATGAAAAGCAAAAAGAGATTGAGCAACTGAAAAGACTGGAACAGTACCGGCGTGATTTTATCGGCAATGTTTCCCATGAATTGAAAACGCCGTTGTTTAATATTCAGGGGTATGTTTCCACCCTTCTCGACGGCGGGTTGGAGGATCCGACAATCAACCGGGAGTACCTGAGACGATCAGAAAAAAGCATTGAACGGTTGGTAAAGATCATCGAAAGCCTGGATGAAATTTCACAATTGGAGTCGGGACATATCCGGCTCAATATCTCCAGGTTCAACCTGGTCGCTTTAACCCAGGAAGTTGTTGAAATGCTTGACATGAAAGCGAACAAACACAACATCCGGATAACCATCAATGAACCTGAAAAAGCTATTTTTGTATCGGCCGACAAAGAAAAAATAAGGCAGGTGCTGACCAACATTCTCGACAATTCCATCCGTTACGGGAAAGAGGGAAATGGCCAGGCAAAAATTACCTTTTTTGACATGGATGAAAACATCCTGACTGAAATTACCGACAACGGGATAGGGATCGACTCATTGGACCTGGTGCGTGTTTTTGAACGGTTTTACCGTACCGACCGGGGAAGGGCCATCACCCGGAAAGGGAAAGGGTTGGGTTTGGCCATCGTAAAACACATTGTGGAAGCCCATCAGCAAACCATCCAGGTAAGGAGTACCATCGGGGTTGGGACTACTTTCGGGTTTACTTTGAAAAAATCCTGATTTTCAACAACCTGTGCCATTGTTATAAACCGGGGTCAGGCTATCCTTTCGGTCGTAAACAGAACCAGTTGTTCCATCGATTTACGATATTCATTATCCGGAAAAGTTTGAAGAAGCCGGAGTGATTTTTGCCGGTATTCCCCCATTTTCAAGCGGGCATAATCCACTCCTCCCCGGTTTTTGATCTTTTCTATCAATCTGGCTACTGCTTCGGAATCGGAATGTCCGTTTTTAACCGTATGGATAATCCTGCGTTTTTCCATAAAATCCGAATGGTTAAGCAGATAGATCAGGGGCAGGGTCATTTTCTGGTCGCGGATATCGGTTCCATTGGGTTTTCCTGTGATGGCGGTCTGGTCATAATCAAACAGGTCATCCTTAAGCTGAAAAGCGATTCCCACCGCTTCACCAAATTGCCACATGGTCTGGACCATTTCCTGTGAAACCTTTACGGAAGCTGCGCCACAAGAGCAACAAGAGGCGATGAGCGATGCTGTTTTTTTCCTGATAATCTCAAAATATACCGATTCTTCAATATCGAGCCTGCGCGCTTTTTCAATCTGGAGAAGTTCTCCTTCACTCATTTCCCGTACAGCGTTGGAGACAATTTTCAACAGGTTGAATTCATCCTGTTCGAGGGCAATAAGGAGCCCCTGCGAAAGAAGATAATCGCCAACGAGAACGGCTATTTTATTCTTCCACAAGGCATTGAGTGAAAAAAAACCGCGACGTAAATTGGAATCATCCACCACATCATCGTGGACCAGCGTCGCGGTGTGGAGGAGTTCAATCAGGGAGGCGGCCCGGTATGTACTTTCATTCACGGTTCCGCACAGGCTGGCCGACAGGAAGACAAACACCGGGCGTATCTGTTTCCCTTTTCGTTTAATGATATAGCGTGTGATGGTATCCAGCAAAGGGACAGAACTTTTCATTGAATTTCTGAATTTCCCTTCAAATGCATCAATGTGGCGCTGAATGGGGGCTTTTATTTCATTTAAAGAGGCCAGGGTGGTGAAGATTTTACTGTAAAAATAACAATAATCGAAGACTTGTATAGGATTTGGATTTGAAAAACCGGAATTTTGCAGCGTTAAAACTCACTTCATGGCTGGTTTTTTATTTTACGAGGTTGTTTTTGGCCCGGTCAGAAGCCGCCGCCTGGGGCTCTCATTAGGGGTCAACCTGCTTCCGTTGGAATCTAAATTCTGCTCCTTTAACTGTATCTATTGTGAATGTGGCTGGACCCCCTCTCGCCGCCAGGCTCCGGTTTTACCTTCACGAAAAGAGGTTGCTGCATTTTTGGAACAGCGGCTCAGAGAATTGATAACGGAGGATTATCTTCCCGATTCCATCACTTTTGCAGGAAATGGAGAGCCAACCCTACATCCGGATTTTGCCGGGATTATTGAGGATACCATTGCACTTCGCAACCGTTTAATCCCGGAAGCAAAAGTAACGGTACTGTCAAATTCAAGCATGATCCATTTACCGGATGTTTTCGAAGCCCTGAAAAAAGTCGATAACAACATCTTGAAACTGGATGTCGGATCTGAGCAGTTGTTCCGGTTGATCAATAACCCGGTTTCCGGTATCGATTTTTCGGATATGATCGAACGGTTAAAACGGTTTAACGGGAAAGTGATCATTCAGAGTATGTTTCTTCGGGGAACGTTCCATGGAAAAACAATCGATAATACTACCCCCTCGGAAGTGGCATCCTGGCTAAGCCATCTGGTTGCCATCAACCCTGAACTTGTGATGATTTATCCCATCGCACGTGCAACACCGGTTCACACCCTTGAAATCATAAAGGATTCCGAATTGGAATTAATCGCAGATCAAGTTCGTCGGGCCGGACTCCGGGTCCAGGTTGTTAAATAACCCTGACTGCATTGAAATCGCTCTATTATCCGGCAGAAATCTGGCTTGCTTTTGGAGAAGCCATCAACGGGAACGAAGAAATCACGGGGTGGTTAATGAAAAACAAATATCCGGAAGTGGCTGCCCTGGCCCATGCGATCAGGGGGAGCGAAGAGGCAACCGCCTGGTTGTTCCGCAACAACTATTTTCATCTTTCGGCGCTGGATGCTGCCATTGACGAAAACATGCAGGCTTATCAATGGCTAAAGGCCAACAACCATCCATTTTTGATTGTATTTGCCGATGCCTGCCGGGGCAAACAACAGGCCATCCAGTGGTTTAAAGAACGCAACCTCGAAGCTTTCATAATCATTTCACAAAGGATCAAATATATAAGGGATAATACGACCTTTGATTACCACAAAAAAAACTTTTAACCGTTTATCCGCATTTGGAATAACCACAACTTTTGCAGACCAGACACCCCTCCTGATAAACGAGCCCTTCAGGATCGCTGCATTTCGGACAGGCATGTTCGGCGGCTTTGGTCCCATCGGGAATAAATTTTTTGAGTGTTCGCTCAACCCCGTTTTTCCAGGTATTGATGGAATCCACTTCAAAGTGAAGTTTGGAAATGATATTGACAACAAAAGGGAGGGGCATCCCATGGCGTAAAATCCCTGAAATAAGCTTGGCATAATTCCAATACTCCTTATTGAATGATCGCGATAACCCTTCGATGGTTATTTTATAACCCTGACTGTCTTCAAACTGAAAATCGTACCTTGAACCAACTCCGTCGGAACGGGATTTTACGATCCATCCTGTTTGTACCCAGGCGGGTACCCAAAAATCTTCGGATAGCCCGGTAAAAATCTCATAGGGACGGCCATTCAGAACACCCACAACGGCAACCCATTTTTCATGGTCATTCTGGAACCTGACCACTTCTGCGTCAAGCCTGTCGGGGCGGTGGGGCGCTTTGGTTTCCCTGAATTCATTGGGATCCTCCTTTGTTTTTTTCTTATCCTTTGAATCGCTGTTTACAAGCACCCCGGCACGGGAACCATCCCGATAAACCGTCATTCCTTTACATCCAACTTTCCATGCTGTTTCGTATATGGTACTGATCAGCTCCTCTTTGGTTTCGTTCGGGACATTCACCGTAACACTGATGGAATGATCGACCCATTTTTGCACGGCCCCCTGCATTTTCACCTTGGCGACCCAATCAACATCGTTGGCTGTCGCTTTGAAAAAAGGTGATTTTCGGATGATGTTTTTTAACTCTTTTTCATCCAGTCGGGATACTTCTTCAACATTATACCCATTGACAGTAAGCCAGGTCACGAAATTATGGTGAAAAACATGGTATTCTTCCCAGGTATCGCCGATTTCATCTTTAAAGGTAATCCTGACATTTTTATCATTGGGGTTAACTTTTCGGCGGCGTTTATAGTTAACGGCAAAAACAGGTTCCAATCCCGACGTCGTCTGGGTGAGGATACTCACGGAGCCGGTGGGGGCAATGGTCAACATGGCGATGTTGCGACGGCCTTGTTTTTTCATCTCTTCATAAACATCCGGGGCTGCTTCTGCCAGCCTTATAATGAAGGGGTTATCTTTTTCCCGTTCGGTATCATAGATGGGGAAAGGCCCCCGTTCCCGGGCCATGATCACCGAAGAGCGGTAGGTTTCAATAGCAAGGATTTTATGTACTTCAACCGAAAAATTGGTTGCTTCGTCCGATCCATAACGGGTCCCCAAAGCGGCAAGCATGTCGCCTTCGGCAGTAATCCCGAAACCGGTTCGCCGTCCCTGGATTGCTTTGTTTTTGATATTCAGCCACATGTTGCGTTCCCGGGCTTTGATCTCTTCTCCTTCGGGGTCGGCATCGATTTTTTCAAGTATCCGGTCGATTTTTTCCAGTTCCAGGTCGATGATGTCATCCATGATCCGTTGCCCTTTATGGACGTGGGAAATAAAAAGATCTGAATCAAAACTGGCTTCGGATGTAAAGGGCTTGTCAACATAATTGTACAGGTTAATGGCCATTAACCGGCAACTGTCGTATGGGCACAAAGGTATTTCGCCACAGGGATTGGTTGAAACGGTGGTGAAGCCAAGGTCGGCATATACATCGGGGATCGATTCCCGGATGATGGTGTCCCAGAACAGAATTCCGGGTTCGGCTGATTTCCAGGCATTGTGAACAATTTTTTTCCACAACTCGCGCGCTTTTATTTTTCTGGTGACCAGCGGTTTGTCTGAGCCTGTCGGGAAGCGTTGGATAAACTCCTGGTCGGCGATCACGGAGCGCATAAAATCGTCGGTCAGTTTGACCGAAATGTTTGCCCCGGTCACTTTCCCGGTTTCCAGTTTGGCGTCGATGAAATGTTCTGCATCGGGATGGGCTATGGAAATACTAAGCATCAAAGCGCCGCGCCGGCCCTCCTGTGCAACTTCACGGGTTGAATTGGAAAAGCGTTCCATAAAAGGAACAATTCCCGTTGAGGTCATGGCGCTGTTTTTAACGAGGCTGTTTTTGGGCCGGATATGCGACAGGTCGTGCCCCACTCCTCCCCTGCGTTTCATCAGCTGGACCTGTTCTTCGTCGGTCTTTAATATCGCGCCATAGGAATCGGCGCTCCCATCGTTCCCGATTACAAAACAGTTTGATAAAGAACCAATCTGATAGTCGTTGCCAATTCCTGCCATCGGGCTGCCCTGGGGCACAATGTATTTAAAATGGCGAATGAGATCAAATAGTTCCTCCTCGGTCATCGGATTGGGGTATTTTTTCTCAATCCGGGCAATTTCCCGTGCAATCCGGCGGTGCATGTCATCGGGGGTCAACTCATATAATTGACCCTCCGCGTTTTTTAAAGCATATTTATTTGCCCATACATTTGCGGCCAGGTCATCTCCATTGAAATATTCTGTTGACTTTTCAATGACTTCAGAAAACGGGTATGTTTTTCTTTGAAATTCTTCTGATTTTTTATCTCGCATTTCCAATTGTTCAATCGTAACTTTCGGACGGATCCGTTTGGCCAGGACTTCGTTATAATAGTCTGTTTTTGATTCTGTTTCCGTAATTTGTACCGGGTTAATTTCCATGTATTAAAAAGGTTATCCGTTGATTGATAATTTCACTAACTCTCTGTTCTTTCGAACGTTTTAATAAAAAATCGGG
The DNA here is from genome assembly GCA_020718225.1 of Draconibacterium orientale. Classification (GTDB taxonomy): domain Bacteria; phylum Bacteroidota; class Bacteroidia; order Bacteroidales; family FEN-979; genus CAIVAT01. Next base: position 26,679 of record DYSO01000001.1, read on the forward strand.
GATTTTTTTGATGAGGCAATATACAACGAAGAACCTTTTTACCGGAATTTAGTTATTAACACCGTTCAGGGGATTGATGTTAAGATATTGACTTCAAAAAACATAGGCTTTAATAATTCAGGGGATGCCCGGCAGGCCTCTATTTCACAGAATTTTCATTTTGCCAGATCAGTTTTTTCCCAAACCCAAGGCGGGTATCCGTTAATTTGATAAAATCGGGCCTGACTTCCCACAGATGCAATCCGGGTATCAACCTGGCTACCGGGAACCGTTTCAGGTAAACTGACCTGGCCCTTGCCTGCTCCGTTTCTTCAAGAGAATAGAGTACCCCTGTAAACTGAATGCCCCGGATTTTCCCAACGATTCTGGTTTCAAGCGCTATGGCCCCGGCAACATAAAAATTGTTGCTTTCCACAATATCGCGTATGTGGCGGGTTTCGGGACCGGAGGTAAAGATGAAGCTGTTTTCGTCCTTTTTATAGACATAATAACAGGTGGCACAATAGGGGATATTGTCCCTGGCAACCGCAAGCGTGAGAATATGATGTTCCTGAATAAAATCGACAATCCTTTTTTCGGGCAGTGACATTTTAAAAATCGAGGCTGAGTGAAAAATAAAAAACCGGTTTCATGATCTGGCCGTCATCAACGCCCCAGGCCAGGTCGGCCCGGATAAAATATCCGAAAAGCCGGGTCCTTGCGCCAAACCCAAAACCTTCAACAATCGGATCCTTTTGCATCTCCACTTTTATAAACAATGGGCCATTACGGACATAGCGAACAAATAACTGGTTATCGGCCGACCAGGGAGAAGCGCCTGTCCACGCTGTACCGACATCACCGAAAAGAACAATCTGAAAATTATTAATCAGGTCGGACCGGATGGGCCGGTTGAATAAATACCGGAAAAGCGGCCAACGCAATTCGGTATTATAAACAAAAAAGCTATTCCCATTTCTGATATTTTGGGTAAAACCCCGCATGTTGGTGGCAAGTGTCTGAAATGCATAATTTTGATCTGTTGCTACCGGAATATCCATATTAAAGCGTGGAAAGAGCCAGTTATCCACTCCGCCCATATAATACAACAGCTTGTTGCTTCCGAAAGAGGCGCTGATGGCAAATCGGTTTGCCCAGATCAATGTGCGATGGACTTTTTGATAATTGCGGAAATCCAGCCCCAGAACGACCAGATTGTTTCCGGAGGTGTTTAACATCTGGTAATATTCACCGAAAAATTTATACCGTGTCCCCTGGTACAGGTTTACACCCAGAGAGCGGGTGTTGTCGTAATTCAATTCCCCTTTGATACTGCCCCAAACCGTATGAACGTCGGGAACTTTGAGGTTATACTGATCGGTTGATAAATAGACTGCCCTGTCATAGCGCACAGCAGCTGTGCCTTTGATATTGAGAACCGGGTTAAACGGCCAGGTTGCCACATAATATAGTTCATGTATCTTGTGCCTTATGAGCGAATAATAGCCCCACTCCTCAACCGCTTTCCGGTGAAAGGTGATTTGATGGTCCAGCCTTCTTTTATAAATCGAATAACTCAGAAGGTATTCATTGTTTATCAGGTTTACATTGAGCCGGACTCCTCCACTGATGCGGTAATCTTCCATCAGGTCGGTCAATCCGACCATAAACAAAGCATTCAGTCCCGGGTTGATGAAAACCGGCGAGGCGCTCCCCGTAAATGGCTGATACGCGAAATTCAGATAGGTGAAATCAATTTGGGTAACCATCTGGTCGATGGAATACTCTACGTTATAGTTTAACTGCCTGGCTGATTTATATTTATTTACCGAATCGCGTTTCCCCAAAAACAAAGAAGAAGAGGCCATCATGGAAAATGGTTCAGACGGTATTTGCTTTTTTCGTGTTGAATCACCGATCCACTGATCGATCTGTTGAATTAAACCTGTATTTCCCGATACTGTATCTGAAAGGCGCCACTTCGGGGATATTACTTCGCTTTGCCTGACAACAGAAAAATGTTTCCTGCGATGAACAGTAAAAGGTTCTGCAAGATGTAAGCCTGAGTCGGATTTTTTAACCTCAGCGCCGGGTACCGGGAGCGGTTTTTGATTTATCTGTAAAGGAGAGGGTTGTAATTCAATCCGGTCCACCCGGTCGGGACGGACCAGATCTTCCAGGAACATCCGGTAATTCCTGTTATTATATATAATCTCCCCCATTTTAGCCCCTTTGACAGAGATATCCTGTTCCTCAATATTTCTTGAATAATTGGTAATCGGAAAGGTGGTTGTAAAATAACGGTAATGGGTTGCCGTGTCGATGAAAGCGATGGCGCTGTCGTATTTTCCCAGGTACCGGTTAACAATACCGTTTTGATCCCCAAGGAAACAAAAATAGTGGTCGCTATAAGGCAGGGGTTGGGTTTCATGAACGCCGGGAGTATGGGTCAAACGGTGTAAGATATTCTGTTTATCGGCATAATTGTAAAGGAAAAGATCATTGAAATGGTGTAACTGGTCAATCTTAACCGGATCATCAAACCGGATGGTATCACTCAACCGGTTGGATGAAAAAATAATATCGCGGGAATGGTTGAAAAACCTTGGGTTTTGATCATCAAACAGGTCACGGGTAATCTGCTCATGCGAACCGGAGGCGATATTATACACAAAAATATCCGATTGCCCTTTCTGAACAGCCGAAAAGAGCAACAATGAGCCATCGTCGGAATATGAAATGTCGAGGACCTTTTGAAAATTCTCCAGAATCTGACGCGAAAAGCTTTTGTCCTCCCGATCATAAATATAGAGGCATCTTTTTCCTTTGCGCTCCACAATTAAAGAAAGGGCTTTCCCTCCGGGATGCCAGGCTATCAGTGGAAATGAATAATCGGGGCGTTCGGCCAGCCGGTAGCCTCCCCGGTAGATCCGTCTTTTTTTTCCTGTCTCCAGGTTCAACAGGAATACCTTATATATTCCGAGCTGATGGGTTGCATAAGCTACCGTTTGGCCATCTGGGCCGACTTTCAACTGATTGTACAGCCGGCCGGGCTTCTTCTTTTTATTAACCGGGATCCCCGGAGGCAAATTTCGTCCGGATTCCTGCAATGTATATACCTCTTTGTAAAATGCCAACCATTCTGTAACAAGCGCCTGAAACGATTGTCCTGTAACATTTTGAAAACCACGTTCTACATTCCGGCTCAGACGGGCCATATAAACAATATCGGGAATGGCCGACTCTCCATACTTTAAAGCGATGTATTTCCAGAATGAATGGCCGGCCTGGGTGGCTTCAAGACCGGTAAGACCATTAAATTTTTCATATCGGCCATTGATAATGGCATCCCTGACCAGGTTTTCCAAACCGGCATCCCATTTCCGGGATATAAATGATATCAGTCCGTTGGAATACCATTCAGGAATGGTAAAAAGCGCGTTATTCTTAATCTGTGCACCGATACCGGTCCCATACATCATGCTGTTCAGGATCACCTGTGCAATCCCGGCCCGTATCTGCTGTTCAAAATGTTCATAATCACCATCAAAAAAAAGCATTACCCTGCCCCCGATGATTTTTGTAACCCCTCCGGTATTGTAATAATCCCAGTCGCCGTATTGGCCGATATTGCTTTGCTTCAGATCAGAGAGGGAATTAAAAACAATAAACTGCACTTTTTCTTCAAGCGTCGACTGAAGGGTTTGTTCAATTCCGGGAATATGCTTATCCGCATATTCCGCTGTAAAAAGGGCCAGTTCCCTGCCATTCAGATAAAAATAGGTATCGAATTTTTCGAAACGGAAATGCAGCCAGAGGAAATCGTTAAACTGAACCCTGCTTTTTCCGAAAGTCAATTGCGATCCATTGTAAAACTGAGCTTCGGTTTTAAAAGAAAAATGAAGGAGAAAGAAAATGATGATCCATACCGCCGTCCAACTTTTGGATCGTCCGTTAAAGCATGCATCCTTCGTCATATCCAGCAGTACAAAGCCATATAATTAGAACTGCTAAAGTACGATTATTTTCTATGCTGCAGCCATCTGGGCACATTTTCATATCTTTGCGGCCTCTGTAAAACATCGAAAAAACAATGATCCATCTCCAAAAAATGACCTTTAATTCCTTTATGGTAAACACCTATTTGTTGTACGATGAAACCGGCGCATGTATCATCATCGATGCTGCCTGTTACGATGTTGAAGAACAACAGGAAGTAAAGGATTTTTTGACAAAACATCACCTGAAACTGGTTCGTAACCTCAATACCCACTGCCATGTTGATCATGTGCTTGGAAACCCTTTTATTGCCGGTTCATTCCAGGTATTTCCCGAATATCACCAACACTCCCTTCCTTTTTTCAAGACCATCAGGGAGATTGGCTCCTCTTTCGGATACACCATCGACCAGCAGCCCGAACCTGCCCGTTTCCTGGTAGAGGATGAAACCATTCATTGGGGAAATTCATCTTTAAAAGTTCTTTTTACACCCGGTCATGCCGCCGGGAGCGTCTGTTTTTATAATGAAACCCAGGGATTTGTTATCACCGGGGATGTGTTGTTTAAAGATACCATCGGACGGACCGACCTTCCTTCGGGTGACTTCAATCAATTGATGAAAAGTATCAAAACCAAACTTTTTACCTTACCCCCCAATACCATCGTTTATCCGGGACACGGCCCTGAAACACAAATCGGGTATGAGATGGAGAATAATATGTTTATAAGGTAGCGAGGTAGCGAGGTGGCGAGGTGGCGAGGTGGCGAGGTGGCGAGGTGGCGAGGTGGCAAGGTAGCGAGGTGGCGAGGTGGCGAGGTAGCGAAATAGCGAAATAGCGAATATGATTTCTTCCTTGGTAAAAATTCTTATTATCCGGTTTAGTTCCATTGGGGATATTGTTCTTACCACGCCTGTGATACGATGCCTGAAATCACAATTGCCCGGATTGGAACTTCACTATCTTACAAAAAAACAATTTCTTCCCATCCTTGAGCCGAATCCGTATATAAATAAAGTGTGGGGTTACGATCGTAATTTTCGCGATCTGATTCCCCAATTGAAGTCCCAGGGCTTCGATTACGTTGTTGATCTGCATAAGAATTACCGGTCGGTTTTTGTTAAGCGCCAACTTCAGGTTGCTTCGGCATCTTTTCCGAAATTGAACCTTCAAAAATGGGTCACTGTCCATTTTAAAATGAATGTGATGCCCGATATCCATATTGTTGATCGGTATTTTGAGGCAGTTAAACCCCTGGGCATTCAAAATGACGCAGGGGGTCTTGATTACTTCATCCCGGCTGTGGATGAAGTTTCGCTTGCAGGTTTGCCCGCCACCCATCAAAAAGGGTTTTATGCCATAGTCATCGGAGGAAAACATAACACCAAGATCTTCCCGCCGGAGAAAATTGTCGAAGTGTGTAAAAAACTCTCACAACCGGTGGTCCTGCTTGGCGGGAATGAGGACCGGGAACGCGGGGAACAAATAGCAGAAAGGGCAGGAACACCGATTTACAATTCCTGCGGGCTGTACAACATCAGTCAGTCGGCTTCGTTCATCCGCCAGTCCAGGGCCGTACTGACAAACGATACCGGCCTGATGCATATTGCCGCTGCATTCGGCAAACACATGGTTTCGGTTTGGGGCAATACCATTCCGGCTTTTGGGATGTATCCTTACCTGCCGGAAAAATTCAAAGCAAATTCCATGATCGCGGAGGTCAAGGGCCTTTCATGCCGCCCATGCAGCAAATTAGGGTTTAAACAATGTCCTAAAAAGCATTTTCATTGCATGATGCTGATAGATACCGATCCGATCGTTGATTTTTTAATGCTTGATAATAAATCGTAAATCGTATATCGTAAATCGTAAATCGTATATCGTAAATCGTATATCGTAAATCGTAAATCGTATATCGTATATCGTATATCGTATATCGTAAATCGTAAATCGTAAATCGTAAATCCATTGTTCTTTTCAGATTCACATACCCATCTGTACGCCGAAGCGTTCGACAACGATCGCGAAAAAATGATGCAACGTGCTGTAAAGCAAAATATTATGCATTTTTTTCTTCCCGCCATTGATTCAACATATCATAACAGGATGCTTAAGGTTGTGGCAGACTATCCCGATACCTGTTTTCCGATGATGGGGCTGCATCCGACCTCAGTAAAAGAAAACTTTGTCAATGAGTTGGCCATCGTTGAAGGTTACCTTGCAAACCCGGAACTGAAATTCTATGCCATCGGTGAAGTCGGCATTGACCTTTACTGGGATAAAACCCATGAAGCGGAACAGCGAAAAGCATTCAACTTCCAGCTTGATCTTGCGGTAAAGTACGACCTTCCGGTGGTGATCCATACACGGAACTCGATGGACATTGCCCTGAACATGGTTGAAGACCGGGATGATTCAAGGCTCCGGGGCGTATTTCATTGTTTCAGTGGGAATGTTGAACAAGCAAAACGGGCCATCCGACTGGGATTTATGGTTGGAATTGGTGGCGTGGTAACCTATAAGAACTCAGGCCTGCAAACTGTGGTTGAAAAAACCGCGCTTGATCACCTGCTGCTCGAGACCGATGCACCCTGGCTGCCTCCGGTTCCATACCGCGGCCAGCGGAATGAACCAGCCTACCTTCCGCTCATCGCCCGGAAAATTGCAGAATTAAAAAAAATTTCCATGGAAGAAGTAGCCGAAAGTACTTCACGGAATGCAACAGCGTTATTTAAACCATGATCCTGTCGGACCACTGAACACAGACAAAGTACCAGGGTCCGGTATATATTGGTGTTTTACTGTTAAATTCGATTTTTATGATTGGACAAACAAATATTTTGGTGATCTATACCGGTGGGACCATCGGCATGGTTCAGGATCCAAAAACGATGGCGCTCCGTCCGTTGAGTTTCGACATCCTCTATAAGTACCTTCCGGTTCTGGAGAATTTCAACTGCACCATCGATTTTTATACGTTTGAGCCCCTGCTGGATTCATCGAACATGAACCCTTCGTTTTACATCCATCTGGCTACTGTGATCGAAGAAAAATACGAGGATTACGATGGTTTTGTCATTCTTCACGGGTCGGATACCATGGCCTATACGGCATCGGCTTTGAGTTTTATGCTGGAGAACCTGAACAAACCTGTAATCTTTACGGGATCTCAGTTACCCATTGGAATGGTGCGGACTGACGGCCGTGAAAATTTTATTAATTCCATTGAAATTGCCACCGCGAAGGAGTACGATACCCCGGTGGTGCCTGAAGTTGCCATTTGTTTTGAAAACAAACTTTACAGGGGGAACCGCACCAGCAAATTCAACGCCGAACATTTCGGCGCTTTCGTTTCGGTAAATTATCCCCTGTTGGCCGAAGTCGGGGTTCATATCAAATACAATCAAAATCTGATATTGAAACCTAATTTCAAGAAATTGAAGGCCCTCAAGACCCTCGATGAAAATATCACAATCCTGAAGTTGTTTCCCGGCATATCATCTCAGGCCGTTGAGGCCATACTCCATACAAAAGATTTGAAAGCCGTTATCCTTGAAACTTTTGGATCTGGAAATGCCCCGACCATTCCCTGGTTCATTGATCATCTTCAGGATGCCATAACACGCGGAATTATTATTTATAATGTTACACAATGCAAAGGCGGAACGGTGGAGATGGGAAAATATGAAACCAGCGCCGGACTGAATAAAATAGGTGTTATCGGAGGTTATGACATCACCACCGAATCGGCAGTAACCAAGCTGATGTACCTGCTGGGGTCCGGTTACTCCCAGGAAAGTATAAAACAATTGCTGCAAACCTCCCTACGGGGCGAAATGACTGTTTGAGAATCCCGAACTTTTTATATCTTTGCACATCGTAAAACGTAAATCGTAAATCGTAAATCGTAAATCGTAAATCGTAAATCGTAAATTCCTGGAGAGGTGTCCGAGTGGTCGAAGGAGCACGCCTGGAAAGTGTGTGTACGCCAAAAGTGTACCCTGGGTTCGAATCCCAGTCTCTCCGCTCAGAATGAATGCTGTTTAACGAAAACCACTGAAAACATGGATGTTTTGGTGGTTTTTTGTTTTTATTAAAAGTAACATAAAGCATTCAAAAGTAAACTTTCAGTGGCTTATTCGGTGGACTGAATTATTTTCCCTCCAAGTCCACCGATTTAGCATATTATGCACTGATTTACACTACTTTACATTTCATTCTTTTGCTCTTGGTATCTAATTTAGTTAACCCGGCAAATTTTCCACAGGCAGTAAGGTCAATAATTCTGAAAGCGTTCTGTTTTTTTTCTGACGGTTTTTCTGTCGATGTTAGCCTCTCCTTAATCAGGTTGATGACCGATCAAAAAAATGTATAATATTGCATTCAATGTAAATGAAAAAATCAACAAAACCATGATCAACTGCATACATAAAATAGCTATTGCCCTGGTGGCCCTGGTCACTCGGCTATCGTTTGTTTTCTTACTTTCATTGCCCATTTTCGCCCAGCAAGTCTCAGATACGGCGTTTACTTTCCCTATCGCCCAACCAACTTACCCTCCGGGGAGCGGGCCCTTGATTCTCATTGATGAAGCCCATTTCAATTTCCACACCCTTGGTGGTGGATTTAAACCATTTGGTAAATTGCTGTCCGGTGATGGTTTCCGGGTCGCGCCTCTTGATCAGCCAATCATCAACAGCGGAATACTGGAAGGATGTTCCATTCTGGTTATCGCCAATGCCCTCAACGAATCCAATCAACAAAACTGGTTCATGCCAACCCCATCAGCCTTTGCTGCCAGTGAGATTGAGGTCATTCGTTCATGGGTGGCACAGGGTGGCTCTCTGTTTCTCATTGCGGATCATATGCCATTCGCAGGCGCAGCAAAAAATCTGGGAGCAGCCTTTGGATTTGATTGGCTCAACGGGTTTGCATTTACCCGGCCCCGGACCTGGCCTCCTTCTGTATTTAAGAAGAGCGACAAGACTTTGGATTCCGGTCCGGTAACCTCTTCAAATTTCGGTATGCACCCCATTGATTCGGTGATCACCTTTACTGGCTCAGCCTTTCGCATCCCTCCGGATGCCATCCCGGTATTGGTGTTTCATCCGGATCACTACTCTCTTCAACCGGATACTGCCTGGCGTTTCACACCAGAAACACCCCGTCAATCCCTTGCGGGATATTACCAGGGGGCCCTGCTGGAGTATGACAAAGGTCGTATTGCGGTATTCGGCGAAGCGGCGATGTTTACGGCCCAGATTGCAAACGGCATCCTCAAAGCCGGGTTCAATTCCGAAACAGCTCCGCAGAATGCCATATTCCTGCTAAACGTGATGCATTGGCTAAGTGGTAAGTGACCGGTTCCATCCCAGATATCGCATTGCAGCCGGCCACGTTGCTGCAACGAGAATTACCAACCCCAGAAATCCGTAAATAGTTTGAAGCAGAACGTATCCGACCCACCGGATCTCCAGCAGGACTGAGAGTATCCAAACGGAAACAGGAGGTCTTTTCATTGGAGAAATTCCGAATGGAGGTAAAAAAGATCACTTCAGATCAGTACCTGTAATAAATTTTACTAACAATTTTCCAGTCGCTCCCGTATTTATACAGGAACTGATAATCCACAAAGGTGAGCTTTTCGCCCACGTAGAACTCAAATTTCGCCATGGCGGCATTTCCGGTCACATCGACCTCAAGGAACTTCACCGAAACTTTCTCCTCCATTTTCCGGGGTAACTTCCCGGATACCAGATCGGCTTTGATCCTTTCCTTCCAGGCACTCAGCGAGTATTTCTTCAGGGATCCGTCGGCCCCCGGGATCAGCAGATCGAAGTCAGGATGGAACCCGGCGTTGATCTTTACGGTATCTCCATCGTTCTGGAGACCTTCGACGTAAGCGGTTTGAATGGTTTGCCGAATGAGATCTTCGTCGGAAAAGGGTGTTTTCTGTGCTTGCACCAGGAGGCAAAAGAATAAAGCAGATAAAAGCAGAACTCTTGTTTTCATGGCATTTGGTTTTTCCTGCATAAAAGTATGATTTAACTACACTTGCTGTAACCGGCGGGCCGCTTTTCGTCAATAATTACAGCATGAATAGTCAGGATGCAAAATTTCACGTAAAAGTAATTCTTAAAACCATCCTTCATTGCAAAAAAATTATCAACTTTGAAAAAAATCTATCGCTCATCGTTTCCACTGTTGCACTTTGTGAAATCACTAATTGAAGATATCCATGAAAGAAAGAATCCTGATCATTGGGGCAACCGGCATGCTGGCCAGGCCTGTTGCACGCAAACTGAAAGATGACGGCAATATCGTCAGGCTTTTCTCCCGTTCCGTATCGGAAAAGGAGGAAAAGGAGGGATACGAGATCTCCAAAGGGGATTTTTTCAACCCCTCCGATCTTGAAAAAGCCATGAAAGATTGCCGCCATGTTCACACCAACCTGGCTAAGGTAGATGAAGGGGTCGTCATGAAGGGGATCGTGGAAGCGGCGAAAAAGGCAGGCATCCAGACCCTCTCCTGCATCTCCGGGGCCTCCGTATGTGAAGAAAACCGGTGGTTTTACGGCACCGAAAGGAAATACCAGGCCGAACAGGCGGTGATCCAAAGTGGTATCCCCTATATGATTTTCCGCCCATCCTGGTTCTTTGAATCACTTGAAATGATGGTCAGGGGAGGCAAGGCCATGATGATCGGTAAACAACCTCATCCTTACCGCTGGGTGGCCTCCGACGACTACGGCCGGATGGTGGCAACCGCCTATGCTAAACCCGAAGCCCGGAACCGGATCTTTTACGTTCTTGGGCCGGAGTATCATAAAATGCGGGACCTTCTGGTCAATTATGTGAAGGCTGTACACCCGGAGATAAAAAAGGTATCGGATGTGCCGTTGTGGATGATGAAGCTGATCGGGCTGGTGTCGGGAAAAATGGATATCAAAGGGGTTGCCGATCTTTACGGATATTTCGAGAAGGCTCGTGAACAGGGAGATCCGGCCATGACCAATGAGTTGCTTGGGAAACCCGAAATCACTTTTGAACAGTGGGTGAAGGGAAAGAATTAAAAATTTAAAAATTACGAATTACGAATGATCAAATCCGAATACCTTTCCCGTATCAACCGCGTGATGGATTATATCGAATCCAGGCTGGGAGAGACGCATACCCTCGAAGAGCTTGCCTCCGTGGCAAATTTCTCAAGGTTCCATTTTCACCGGATCTTCACCGCCATGACCGGCGAAACTCCTTTTCAGTTTTTGACCCGGCTGAGGATTGAAAAATCGGCAAACCTTCTTGTTAACAACCCAGCCATTACCATCAGCGAAGTGGCTTTTCAATGTGGTTTTTCGAGTTTAGCGCTCTTTTCGAGAACTTTCCGGCAGACCTTCGATGCCTCTCCCAGCGCCTGGAGGCATAGCGGCTGTTCTTCCGGAAACGGATTGAAAAAGAGCGTCAGCAACCAGAGAAAAACAAATAGCAATCTGGGTCAAACGCTCAGCAATGACAGAAAAAGCGGGACGGATTCCTCCATGTATTTTTGCCGGGAAACAAAAACCTTTAAATGGAGGACAACCATGAAACTGAACAAAAGTATGGAAGTAAAACAGCTTCCGAAGATGACAGTGGCCTACCTGCGCCACACCGGCCCTTACCAGGGCAACGAAAAGCTATTTCAAAACCTGACAGAAGAACTCTGCCGATGGGCCGGGCCGCGGGGATTGCTGGCACAACCGGATATGAAATTGCTGGTAGTCTATCACGACGATCCCAAGGTGACCGAACAGGACAAACTCCGGCTGAGCATGTGCCTGACCGTTCCGGGGCAGACCAAAGTGGATGGTAAGATCGGGAAAATGGAGATTGCAGCCGGAACCTATGCGGTGGGACGATTCGAAGTGAATAGCCAGGAATTCGGTGAAGCCTGGGACTGGCTTTATGGCACATGGCTCCCACAAAGCGGTTATCAGCCTGACGACGGCCCCTGCTTTGAGGTCTATCCCGAAGAACCTAAAGAGGGTGAAAAAATCAAAGTGGATATCTGCGTGCCGGTGAAACCGATGTAATTACTGAGGATCACTTCAGATACCTGTGTGAGGTTGATGATGGTTTTGCGAGGATGCCCGCTCCTTCGTCGAAAAAGAATGCATCGATCTGTACCTGCCCGGCCTCAATCTGGTCGGACGGAACGAGAATTTCCTGCTGCCGGCGGATCCGCTTGTAATGGAAAAAAATAATAACTGTCAACCCGGCGTCTCAGTGTTTCATGACGTGTGAAAGTGATTAACCCATTTCGTATTTTTGTTTGTGATAATCCTTTCATTCCCTGGTTTTCGAAAAAAATGAATTCAACAATTGGTGCCTTTTTAGAAAATATCTGGCTTATCTTATTCATCGCGTGGGGATTGCCCCTGACTTTTTATCGAAGTAAATTCCGGAAAATCGTTTACCAAACCAATAGTTGGACGATCAACGTAAAACCATATTTCTGGAAAGAGCTGAAAGCGTTATTTGGTAATTTGTTTCCTGACAACCGGAATTATTTGAAATTCAGAAATTTTTACCGGTTTTATTTGATCATTTACCTGCTCTTATTCATATCATATTTAACTCTTAATCAACCTAATTCCATGAACGAAATTAAAATCGGAAGCACAATTCCTAATTTTGCTTTAAAGGATCAAAACGGAAATTTATTTGACATTTCATCTGTTCTTGGTAAGAAAAGCATGGTGATTTATTTTTATCCAAAGGATGACAGCCCGGGCTGTACCAAGCAAGCTTGCTCATTTCGCGACCAGTTTGACGTATTCACCGAAGCCGGTGCAGTGATTATTGGAATTAGCGGCCAATCGGTTGAAAGCCATAAAGAATTTGCCCAAAAACACAGGCTTGGTTTTACCTTGCTGAGTGACGAAGGGAATAAAATAAGAAAACTTTTTGGCGTCCCTACCAATTTGTTTGGATTATTACCTGGCCGTGTGACTTATGTAACTGATAAATCCGGGAAAGTAATCTACATTTTCAATTCCCAAACGCAAGCAGCAAAGCATGTAGATGAAGCATTAAAGATACTGAGGGATTTAAAGCAATAAAATAGAAAGTTTGCAAAACATATGCCTGAACCGCATACTGATCCCAGGCGGTCACAAAGATGATTTCACCCTGGAATTCCATCTTGTTCAGCAGGTCAAAACCCGTTTCTCCCCGAAGCTGGATATCGAGAAAAAGCAGTTCCGGATGAAGGTCGCGGATCTTCTCCAGCGCTTCGGCAACCCCGGAAGCTTCCGCAACAACTTCGATCCCGGGATGGTCCCGCAGCAGCCTGATCAGTTTCAGCCGTGCCAGACGCTCATCATCGATCACGATGGCTTGAATGGGATCACGCCCCCGTTCATCCGGGCAACAATGCCCCCCTGCAATTGAGAGAATTGAATAAAAAATGAGGATTCAACTGGCTTTGAAGCAACTGCAGCCGCGCCTGAACCGCCAGTTTCTCCATTTCACCGGATTTTATTTCCTGGGATACAATCCATTCATACATAAATACAATAAAATAGACCGACCCCCATACCAGCATGGTCAGCAGATACTTAACCCGACTTGCACCCTGTGCTCCGTAACTTAGCCTGTGCCGGGCGGTTCGGTTTTTCGATCGACTGTTTCGGGTAACACAGATTTTTTGACAAAGGGGTAGTGTTTGTATCCTAAAGCATTGTAAATTTCGGTGGCGTTAGGTTCAGGGGCAGTGCATTTACGGATGAATATCTTTTGTTCGTTTTTATCTTTCACGGTTACCGTTGCTGCTTTCTGAGTATTCATGATGCGGACAATATGCGTCCAGTCGTGGTTGATGCCTTTGGCTTTTAACTGGTACCTGATGGCATGGACCATTTGATAGGCCAGCACTGCCAGGTTCAGGTGTGCAACGGAGTTTTCATCGGTCTTGTGGAACACCGGCCGCATTTTCAAATCTGTTTTCAGGGTTCTGAACGGACTCAATTTCACGAATGGTATTATAAATGCCCCAAAACCCTTTTTCATCAATCTGTATGACCGATGTGCACTGGGATATCGCTCTTTGAGACGACCAATGCGTTCCCAGACTTTTACCAGCTTTATGGGCTTCATTGCGCTGAATGATCCTCTGGAATTCAGATCATCAAGGGTGGGCTCAAGGGTCGCTATTTCTCCGATATTTCCCCGGTATATTTTACTGTACTTGACAAAGCCTTCCACATTGACTACCAATGCAAGGGTGATCAATTTACAGTCCTGGCGTTTCTCTTTGCTTTTGGCAAACGAGGCCAGAATGAAAAGAAAGGTGGTTAACCAAACAATCGGACAGACGGAATTGCCCAGGAACTTTTCCCGAAGGGTTCTATCCTGTTTCCACGATAAATGACGAATCCTCCCAGCCATTCTGGCGAAGCAGCTTCAGCAAGCCGGTTTAAATTTGTAAAATCAGATGCTGAAACAGTTTCGCGGCTTTTCACCTCAAAACCCATGATTCCATGCTTCGTTTCCAACAGAAAATCGATTTCCATCCCCGACCTTGTACGATAGAAACTCAGTTTCGCTTCGGCTCTGGTCGACCGGATAAACTTCATCAACTCCGATGCGATATAATTCTCATATAGCTGGCCGTTATCAAGGTCAAAACCTAATCCCGAAAGATGGCGTAGCAACCCGTTGTCAAACCAGTACAATTTTGGGGTTTTGACGAGACTGCTCGTCAGGTTCTTATGAAAAGGCTGGAGCAGGAATGTTTGGTAAGAGATCCGCAGGTATTCCATGTACCGCCTGGCCGTCTCAATTCCGATGCCTGCATCTTTTGCCAGTTCAGTATAGGAGAGCAGATTGGCTGCCCGTAAGGCTGAAATTTGCTGAAACTTCCGGAATGGTTTCAAATCATGCAGGCTGGCCAAATCAGCCAGGTCACGTTCGAGATAGGCCATCGCATAATCATTCAGCCAGAATCTTCTGTTCTGCGCAGTATCGATATGGATCACCGGAGCCATTCCTCCCCAGGTATTGAGCCATGACTCTGCAGCTTTTGCCTGATCCCACTCCTTCCCCATGATGACTGATCCCTGAGTTTTCAGTATCTTTTCCGGATTTCCGGATAAAATCAGGTTAAAGAGAAGCATCGATTCAAGAGCTATACCTCCGGGATTGATCAACTCTCCCAGCATGAATGGGAATAACTCACGCAAGGTCACTCTGCCGGCCAGTGTTTCCTGGATATTCTTTAATAGCAGGATTTGAGAGGAACCTGTCAGCACAGAAAATTTCACTCCGCCATCATCAAATGCAAACTTGATCTTATCAAACAGTCCGGGTTCTTTCTGAATTTCGTCAATCACAGCAACACCGACTTCACGCGCCCAACTGAAGGTACTAATGGCGCTTAACTGATCCCGAAACTCAATGGCATCCAGGTTATAATAGGGCAGTGTGTGGTATTGCTTCCTGACAAGGGATGTTTTTCCGGTCTGTCTGGCTCCTGTGAGCAGAAGGATTTGTCTGGCATCGGCATCCGGCAGCAGATGGGATGCTATTCTATTTATCTGTTTATTTTCCCACATGATGAGCAAATATACAGTTTTATTTTATTCAACGAATATATTATCTGCCTTTTTTCAGTAATATACCGGAAAATGCCTTTGAGGTGTTCAACCAGGCAAAGTATCAAGATTTACTGCTAAACAATCCGGATTGAGTCAGAAATTTATTGTCAAGCGTTTATCCCAAATTTCCAAACGTTCACATAAAACCTCCCCGCGTTCAGGTATTTCCTCCCTTTCCGGCCAACAGGGATGATTACTTTGTACAAAAAAAACGCCATGAAAAGAATTGTCCTTCTTATCGCAATGATCCTGTCCGTGATCCTGTTGACTGCTCAGATCAACAAAATTGACACCTTTTTCTACAGGCAGTCCCTTGGGAAGACCATGCTGGTAGATGTCTACTTTCCTCCTGGCTATGATGATCATCCAAACTGGTATTACCCTGGAATTTATTGCCTTCCGGCATGGACAAGCAATCAAAATGAAATGGGGATATATTATCTCAGTTCCCTGCAAAATGCCATCAATACTAACCTGATCGAATGGGTCGAATCCTCATTCCGGGTCATTCCTGAGCGTGATGCCCGTGGATTGATTGGTCAATCAATGGGAGCGAATGGGGCATTCCGATACTCCATACTGCATAAAGATAAATTCAGGGCAATGGCCGGACACGCCGCAATTGTCACGGTGGACAAGAATTTATGGCTGTGGCGAAAACGATGATCTCTTATTGTATCCGGCGAACCTGGCTTTACCCGATACACTTGAAATGTTGGAGCTGCCTTTCGAATTTTATTCTCATACCGGAGGACACAATATGCCGTCAGGTTTCAGGAACAGGGCTTATCTTTTCCTTGACTCTTTGATGGAAGGATGGCAGCGGATTTGACCTGATCCGGCATTTCGACAAACCCTTTTCAAGATCATCATTTTCTCCTCCTCCATCGATAATGCTGCACTGTTGGGAAACGGAATAGGGCGTTCGCCTGAAACAGCGGTTGGTCATGAACAATTCCGGTTTTGTCGAATATTCCGGTTCAATTCATCTGAACGATGATCCGTTTACTAACTTTGTGTCAGGCTTATCCTTTTACCATGGTTTTATTTCCATCAAAAATCCGGAGGCTTTTAAAACACCTGGCATTCTGGCTGTTTATTCTTGCCTTCCAGATTTCCCGATCCGGTTCGAAAATCATCGATACCAATTTACATGACTTCCGCTCCTTGCTGATCGAGCATAGCCTGATGCTGCCTTTACTGGTGATAATTTCCTATTTTTTTGCATATTATTTATTACCGCGCTTTTTATCTGCCAGCAGATATCTTCCCCTTTTCCTTCTTGCCATTTGCAGCGGGGCTTTCGCCATCATCATGATGAGGGTGATCCTGTACTTTTACGTTTTCCCTGAATTTTATCCGGCCTATTATGAGAAGTATCCAGGTTTCTGGAACTTCAATTTAGCCCAGTACACGTTTTATATTTTTTCAACAGTCGCCATTGTGGTCATGATCAAATATGCCAGCCAACTCCGGCGGGTGGAAAGAATAAGATACCAGCTCGAACAACAGAATTTATCCAGCGAATTGGCTTTGTTGCGTAGCCAGGTGAACCCTCACTTTTTATTCAATACCCTCAACAATATCAACGTACTGGTAAAAAAAGATCCCGAACTTACGCAGAAGTCAATTGTGAAACTAAGCGAAATCATGCGATATATGCTGATAGAAGCAGTAAACGAAAAAATACTCCTGACCAGGGAAATAGAATACCTGAACAATTATATAGGTCTATTGTCATTGCGTCTTGAACAATCTGGTTATATCCGGTTTACGGTTACCGGCGAAGGGCAGGGTGTTTTCATACCACCGATGTTGCTGGTTCCCTTTATTGAAAATGCCTTTAAACACGGATTTAAGGATGCCCCGGCCCCGGGTATTGTCGTACAACTCGGGATCGCCGAAGATAAAATATTATATTGTGTGGAAAATTTTATCAACCCCAATAAGATATCCGATACCCCCGACTCAAACGGGTTAGGGATGGCGAATCTTAAACGCCGGCTCGGATTGCTATATCCAGGCAAACATAAACTGGAAATTCATACGGATGGTAAGACTTACCGATGTAAACTTGAACTTGAAATCGACAAATAATTCCCTTTATCAAAAAATAATTGATTATGAAAATGACCTGTATCGCCGTTGATGATGAGCCCCTGGCGCTGGACCAGATGGTCGATTTTATTACAAAAATGCCTTGTCTCGACCTTAAGGCAACATTCAAAAAGGGCATAGATGCCATGATTTATATCAAGGAAAACAAAACAGACCTTGTTTTTCTGGATGTACACCTGGAAGATATCAGCGGAATACAAATTCTGAGAACCCTTAAACAAAAACCCTTTGTTATTCTGACGACAGCCTACGACCAGTATGCCCTTGAAGGATATGAACTGGATGTCAATGACTACCTTCTGAAACCCATATCTTTTGAGCGGTTTGTCAAAGCAGTGGAGAAGATCCAGGATCTCGGTTCCCTTAACAGGCCTCCATCAGAACCCATTGCAGTTCCTGCGCTTCCCCCTGAATATATATTTGTCAAGGCCGATTATAAAATGCAGAAAATCATATTAAAAGATATTCTGTTTATTGAAGGTTACCGGGATTATATGAAATTTCATTTGTATCAGAAGAAGCCCGTGGTAAGTTTGCTTAGCTTCAGGAAAATTGAAAGCATCCTCCCTCATCAGGAGTTCGTCCGCATCCATAAATCCTTCCTCGTTTCTGTTGATAAAATAGATACCATCGGGAAAAATGCCGTGAAAATAGGTGAACATACCATCCCGGTCGGAGAGGCGTTCAAAGAAAGTTTTTTCAAATACCTCGAGGAAAAAGAATTGCTGAAATAGCATTACCTGAGAGCAACCTTGAATAACTTCCATTTTTCGTCCGGCCCGATATCCTTCGACAGGAAATAGACTTCTCCTTTGAAAATTTTTATTTTTTCCGGGAATACAAAAGGCAGCCGCTGAAATGGACCCGGATTCCCGGTTTCCAGATCGATTTTTTTCAGCCCTGTCAATCCGCCGGAGATATAAACAGCGTAGATATTTTTAAAAGCTTCATCCTGAAGAAGGGTTTTATTCCACTTCCACTGGTCATCACCGAGGAATGCCGTGGTGACGGAAGCCAACCATCCCTGCGTTTGTTCCTTGTGAAAATCAATGGGGTTATTGCTTCAGCATCTACCGATCTTCTTTCATTTTCATCGATGGGATCGGGAATCGGCCGAAAGGTATGATAATTTACTGCATCGGTATAAAAGGTTCTCATTCCCTGATAATCTGCACTTCTGTGTGCATATTTGCGGCCTTCATCACGACTGTAATAACCGAAGGAAGTCATAAACCCCCTGGATGAATGCTCCAGGAAATAAAGCCGGTTCTTCATAAAGAACCGGTATCCTCCCAGAAACCTCAGGATCGTGTCATAGGTAGTGTGATAGGGGAATTCTAACTTCCCCTGCGGCGGAAGATAAATA
Organism: Draconibacterium orientale; assembly: GCA_020718225.1. Lineage (GTDB taxonomy): Bacteria > Bacteroidota > Bacteroidia > Bacteroidales > FEN-979 > CAIVAT01. Next base: position 45,775 of record DYSO01000001.1, read on the forward strand.
CACTGGTATGCATCATTCTTTTTGGTGATAAAATGCAGGTTCGATAAAACATCCTTATACAAGCCAAGTGGAGGAACAGCCGGTGTGGGAACGACTGAAAGGGTATCACCATCAGTGGTCATCAACACCAGTTCCGAACGCCTGAGCTGATAACGGAATACCAACAACATCAGGTTATCACCCAGGAAATGATAGTCAAGTACAGAATAATCCTCATCCTTGTAAAGTGTGATAACAGATTTATCTGAAATTGTCACCACATTCAGATCATACGTTTTTGTCTTCAGGAACAAGATAATGGGAGACTTTTGGATTTTACTGATCTCCAGCGTCAGGGGTTCATATCCCATGCATGAAAATTCCAGGATAAGGGGTAAGAATTCAAACTGAATATTAAAACTCCCGTCACGATCGGTTACAGTCCCCTTATCGGTATCTTTGATCCGGATATGCGCATTTTGGATGGGAAGTCGGGAATTCTGTTCATATAAAAAGCCCCGGAAAAGACCAGTTTGAGCAAAGCAGCAGCTGGATAAAAGACAAAGCGTGATGATTAGTTCACGGCACATTAACTTGTTTTTCTTCCAAAGATAATGTTTCAGCCAGCTCTGTTCAAGGAATATCAACCAACCCGGAAAAAGTTCAGACCAACCCGGTTTTTTATACTGGTTCAGCATTCACCGGCCGGAAATCAGGTTTTGTTGGTCCGTTGTCATATTTTACTGAAAAATGTTGTATTCCGGGTATCACGGGCTTACTTTCGTGCAAAAAACGACATGAAAAATTTTATTATCATTTCCTTATCGTGGTTACTGGCTTTCCTTCATATGAGCGGAAATGGTCAACCTTTGCAGTTCACCGGGCATCTGGTTTATCAGACAACAAGCCGGATTTTCTTTACAGCCACATCTGACCTTGATAAGGATGGCGACCAGGATATATTGTTTACCCAACCCAATCAGAATATCCTGAGCTGGTTTGAGAATCAGGGTGATGGAAATTTCATCATCCGGGAGGTAGGGGAATTCCCTGAGGCATTCTCCACCTGGGTTGTTGATATTGACTTTGATGGAGATAATGACATTCTGGCTTCTTCCTATGACCCTTCAAAAGTGGTTCTGTTTGAGAATGACGGAAACCAGAATTTCACACTCCATTTGTTATCGGAAGCGGTCCCTCATCCACTGACCATAACTGCAGCAGATATCGACAAGGATGGAGATTACGACATCGCCTGTGCTACCCAGGATGCCGGCAAGGGAATGATGCTGCTCCGGAATGATGGGAATCTGGTTTTTACACCCGTTGATCTCAGCGCTCAGCCCTATTCCAGTACCTGGGCCCAGATCATCGATCTCGACAAGGACGGGGATTGGGATGTTCTCGGAAATAATTTCAAACCAACCGGAGGGATTTTATGGTATGAACAAACGGCTCCGTTTGTTTTCACCGAGCGCCTAATCCCTTTTGCCAATACGCATGGATTTACCGCTGCTGATATTGATGGCGATGGAAATATCGACCTGGCTGCCGTATCCTGTGGAAATAAGCTTGCCTGGTTCAGGAACGACGGCAATAATAATTTTACGTCTGAAATCCTGGCCAGCAATTTCGATTGCGCCGTATCTGTTACGACGGCTGACCTTGATCTGAACTCGGAAACTGACCTCGTGGCTTCATCCTGGAGCAACGATAAAGTTGCCTGGTGGGAGAACAACGGAAACCAGGAATTCACCATGCACACGATCAGTGATACGATGTTAAGACCCAATTGCATTTTTGTTGCAGATTTCAACAACGACGATCTTCCGGATGTTGTTTCAGGCGGATATTCAGGCACCCTGATCTGGTGGGAAAATAGCGGGCATGGGGTTGGAAACTCAGACAACATGAATGAACCATTGGCCGAAATCAGTTTCAATCATAAAACAAGATGTGTGGAAATATTCATCCACCCCGGTTTTACCTCCGCTACGGCTACCCTTTGTGATGTAAGCGGCAAGCAGGTTTTTCCTGCTGTGGTTTTTTCAAATTCTATCCAATTGCATTGCGATACGCTGAAACCGGGATTTTATCTGGTTAAACTGGAATCAGCCGAATGGTCGGTTATCCGTAAAATTATGATATTGCGTTAAACCGCCCATCCTCTTTTTATGCAACAACCAGTTGTTTTTCCCGTACTTGAAACCCGGAGACTGATACTCCGGCAACCGGAACCAGAAGATGCAGCTTCAATCCTGAGGTTAAGAAGTGAAACAGAAATGCTTAAGTATATTGAAATGTACAAACTCCAATCCCTGGATGAAGTGCGAGAGATGATAGAATCAAACGGAAGTTATCTCGCTTGATTGTTTTTTATTCTGAAAAATTAATATTGAGCCCACTCCGAAAAGTATTTTTTTTACGACATCGACACAATCATTACGCTATTGCTTGGGACATCGGGCCCCATCCCCCCGGCCCCCTTCCCCAAAAAGGGAAGGGGGCGGGTTGTGCTAATAATTCATAACGCTGTTAATCAAAGTGTTAGATTGATTAGAACACACCTCCCCTCCATTTTTGGGGAGGGGCCGGGGGTGGGGTACAATAAAGGACGATATGATAAATAGCATACCATTATTTGTTTTGCCTTTTCGGAGGGGACTCAATATTCAAAACCATATACCTGAAACGTTCCATCTGAAAACAACCAGCAGATTTCAGTCAATAGTCCATCGGGATTGTAAGTAAAACGAATTTCAGCAAAGGATCCGTCTCCGCCATGGTATGTTCCGGTAGCCAGCAGTTTTTCAGTTGTGTGAGTGAAATCCGCTGAACCTGTAAGCCATCCATCCACATTCCTGTAAACTGCCTTTATTAGCAATCCTCCGGTGCCATACAGGTAAGACTCATTACTGATAATCGAATCGCCAATACCGGATACACGGCTAATGAGATGGCCGGCCGCATCGTAGGCATACGAGAAAATCATTTTCCGGCCATCGGGTAGCATCCGGCTGGAGCTTTTCAATCGGCCATCTTCAAGGTATTCAAAGGAGGTAATCGTCCTGAATCCATCGGAACGGATGAATTCCTTTTTATACAATAATCCTCTTTGATCATAAAAATATTCAGAGGGTCCGCCAACTTTATCGTTAAAAGAATAATTTTCCCGAATGATCTTATTGCCTGAAGTCATGGTAAAAAACGGAGAGGAATAAAAGCGCCTGGTCTGGGCCTTCACGAATTGATCAGGAAGGATGAGGCAGATAAGTAAAAGCCAGCAGGATTTCATACGAATTTTTATTACAGGATGATCATTTTGCGGGTAAGCCGAAAGCTGTTTCCCTCCATCGCACAGGTGTACAGTCCGGCAGGAAGACCGTTTGCTGAAAAACCAAGCTGGTATTCCCCTCCGGGCATAACTTGGTTCAGCAACTTTGTCACGATTTTTCCCTGACTATTGTAGATCTGCAGGGTGATATAATCAGGGCAGGGCAGAAAAAAATTAAATGAGGTAAATTCCCGGCATGGATTTGGCTCATTCTGATCAAGCCTTGGCCCCATTCCCCTGTATTTAATACCGTGGAGGCCGGTTGCAGTATTCAGGTTTTCGTACAGTTTTACTGAAGTCCAGGTTGAAAGCGATAAATCAGAGTCTGTGGAATAAGTATAATGGACGCTGATCAGGTCGCCGGGAGAGGGAGCCACCGAAAAGGAAATCCAGCCATCGGTAAGATCATAGCAATACTCTTCACCTGGAATAAGGATCCCGTTTTTATCTACAGAAGTGATTTGCTGTATGGGTTGTTTCCCGATATAAAACATTTTTTTACTGCCATTGCCTTGAAGTGTTTTCAAAGTATCGACCAGGCCGTCATTATCATAATCTGCCCAGGAGATTTGCTGGGTACCTGAACCTACAGATTTTTCCCAGGAGAAAGTGTTGGCCAGCATTCCATTTATATTTTTGAAGATCCCCAATGCTGAATTCCATGACCCTGCAGCGAGGTCCAAATCCCCATCCCCATTGGCATCAGCCCAGGCTACGGCTGAGGGTTCTGTGCCCGGTAACGAAACCCATTGCGGAATAGTATCTAAAATACCATTGATGTTTTTAAACAGGAAGAACTTTTCGCCTGGCGATGCAACAGCCAAATCGGGATAACCATCATTATCAACATCTCCAAAAGCCAGTTGTCTTCCGCCGGCTATTTGTCGCGAATGCCAGGAAGGAGAAGTTTCCAGTATACCGTTATTGTTATAAAAAATCAGGATCCCCTTGGTGCGGGCGCCCAGGGCCAGGTCCGGATCCCCGTCGAGGTCGATATCGGCAAAAGCCACGTCAGTGCCATAATAGGAACTATCGGATTGCCATTCAGGAATGGAATCAAATGAGCCATTGGTATTGATAAAAAGAAAAACCTTTTCCTTTTTGGATGTGGCATAATCGCCCCTGGCAAAGACCAGGTCAATGTCCCCGTCGCCATCGATATCACCTCCGGCACAGGAAAAGGCATTTCCGGGCTGTGACAGCCATCCGGGTGTTGGCGGCATTCCTGAATCGTTCATAAAAATATAATTGGGAACGGGGAGCATGCTGTTTGAAATCAGTCCCAGGCTTGCCACCGCAATATCTACATCTCCGTTATGATCGAAATCATTCAGGTATATATTGCATCCGGGCGCCAGGTAAGCGGAGATCCATCCTGCTGTTGCCGATAGGATTCCCGAATCATTATAATAAATCAAAGTGGGACCATTCACAATATCGAGCCCTGCAGAAACTGCCAGGTCCGGATACCCGTTATGATCAAAATCAGCCCAGCCTATTCCGGTGGGGTAATTTTTTGAGACCTGCCAGACCGGAGAACCGGAAAAATTGAATTGTGCGCTGGCATGCAAACCGATTACGAACATGAGTAAAATACTTTGTGTTTTCATGGCTGTTTTCATGGGGAATGTTTTAAAATACAAAAATGGGGTCTTCTGATTGGGAATCAAAACACTTTTGACCAACGCCGGATTTTTCCTGACAAGAATAATTAAAGGATTTGCATATCGGCCTAAGGCTCCAGGTATTTCGAAAATTTTTCATCGATGTGCTGATTGAACCACCGGTCGATGACTGATTTACGAAACCTCCATTCCTTTCCCAGTTTGGCAGCCGGAATTTTACCGTCCTGGGCCCAGGTATAGATCGTCTGTGGCTTAAGTTTCAAGTATCCGGCCACCTCCTCTAAGGTCATGATATCCTCCATTTGCTATTTCCCGATTTGATTCAATAGTTTATCTGCTCCGGTTGTTTTGATATTACTTGAGTCGGAAACGTCTCCCGGGGTTCTGATCACCTCAATCTTTTTCGCTTTCTCCGGCGAAACAAGCTGCTCAACCGAATAAACAATGGCGGTATAAAAATTACCTTCGTATTTTCTGAAAAATTTAAACTCCTCATGCTTCTCACAAAGGAAAGGTCTTAAGTTCCATGCTAACTGGATGCCGACAAATGCCAGGATGATGATCCATATCCTGAACACGGCAACCCCGATCTGCGGATAGATGCTTTTATTTTCGCAGGCATATTTTAATGCATCGATCATGAGCCGCATGCCGAAAACACCTGCAAAAATAAAGATGGCCACGTGCAGGAGCTGTAGAAAATGGTAATTTCCGCCGGTAACCTGAAATACAATCACAATGGGGGCAAACGATAACGCGATGGTCGCTGTGAGAACCACGCCGCTTAATACGATCACGATCATTTGCCTGACGCTCATCTTCGACCCCAGCACCTGCTGGATGATAAAAAAGGAGGGGAAACAGATGATGATCGTTGAGAGAAACAGGATGATGACCTTCAAACCGGTAACAGCCGATTGCAGAACACTGTGGTAGCTCCCCATCACCATGCCGTAAAGAAAGGCAAAGGTGCAGATCAGCAGGAGCTGATTAAATATCAACCGGTTGGATTGTTTTGTGTTGATGTCGTTGAAATACGACTCCTTGTTCTGGAAGATTTTAAATACTTCCCTGATCCCTATAAATGTTTTCATGTTGGAAGATTATATTTTCCCCCAAAGATAATAAATAAATCATTGTTTGTTACTGTTTGTTAATATTATTTATTGTATGATGCTGTTTTATTTGTGATAACCTGTGCGAACAGTGAATGCTCGTGTAGTTTGATCCCTGTATTTCCCGATGATTTTCCTGCAAAGCGGCGATCCGCACCGGCGCTCATCGGTCGCCACATTGAAGAGGTAGTTAACCACCTTACAGAATTATTTGCTCTTAATCGGCAAATGAATTATCAACGATTGCATACATTTGTACAAACCAATTATTTGCCGTAAAAATTCCATCCATGAAAAAATTCATTTTTACGATTGCCGCGCTGATCGTGGCCGCCACGGTACACGCTCAGCAACCGAAGACCCCCGGGGTCATGAAAGAAGGGAAACCCGGGTATTTCCAGAACACCATCATGAAGGACATCCGGGCGGTGGATGAAGGCGCCGAACCCGCAAAAAAGGAGAAGCGATTCCAGGCCGACCTCAGCGGGATGAGCTTTCCGAACAAGGTGAACCTGTATCAATCCGAATGGCGCCTGCCGCCGGTATCACAGGGAAACACCAACACCTGCTGGTGCTTTTCAACCACCTCCTTTTTTGAATCGGAAGTACACCGGCTCACCGGAAAAGAGGTCAAACTTTCGGAGATGTTCACGGTTTACTGGGAATATGTGGAACGCGCCAAACGATTTGTTGCGGAAAGGGGAAATTCGGCTTTTTCCGAAGGTTCCGAGGCCAATGCCGTGATCCGCGAGTACAAAAAATATGGGATCGTCCCGAAGGAAGTTTACAGCGGAATGGAAGCCGGGCGTAAATTCTTTACCCATGAGAAAATGTTCGGGGAACTGAGCCGGTACATGGAGGGGGTGAAGAACGCCAATGCCTGGAACGAAGAGGAAGTCGTGGCAACCGTGAAAAGCATTCTGAACCATTACATGGGCATACCCCCCGAATCATTCGAATGGAAAGGGACGAAATATACCCCCAAAGAATTCCTTTCCGATTATCTCAAACTGCAGATGGATGATTACGTGGATATTACTTCATACCTACAGCAGCCATTCTGGCAGAAAGTGGAATATGAAGTGCCCGACAACTGGTGGCACAGCAAGGATTATTATAATGTTCCCCTGGAGGATTACATGAATGCCATTAAAAATGCGATCCGTAACCATTACACCCTGGTGATTGGCGGAGATGTTTCGGAAGCCGGATTCAACCGTGAAGCGCAGGTAGCGCTGGTCCCGGGCTTTGATATTGCCGTTGCCGACATCGACGATAACGCACGACAGTTCAGGTTTTCCAATTCCACCACCACCGACGATCACGGCCTGCACCTGGTGGGCTGGTACGAAAAGGACGGTACCGACTGGTATCTTATCAAGGATTCCGGTTCAGGATCTCGGAACAACGACGAAACCTCCCCTGAGTTTGGCTACTATTTTTTCAGGGGCGATTACATAAGGCTGAAGATGATGGATATCCTGGTACATAAGGATGCCGTGAAGGATCTGCTTCAGAAGTGCGGGAAGTGAATACCGGGTGGCGATAGGCGATAGTCCTTCATCTGCGTGAACCCGGATTGGAGGTCGATCCTGAACTGTTCATAAAAACATAGCTGTTATCTGATGAATTATTCGTTTTAAAAAGCACTTTTGATGCGTAAAAGAATTTTATGTACGATATCTACCTGCTCAACGATCTTAATCCCGGCAAACTTCGCAGGACATTTGATAAAACCCTGGAAGAACTCGCCTCGGGAAATTTTACGGCGGCTGAAGTAAAGAAAATGCCCAACACGGGCTATTACAGGGCAAAGCTTGACCAGGAAAACCGGTTGCTGTTCCGCTTCGGCAGGCATAATGACCAGATTTGTCTTCTGGTACTGGAACTGATCCTCAACCACGATTATGCAAAATCGAGGTTTCTCAGAGGCTCTTCAGTTGACGAATCGAACCTTCAGCCTTTTAATAACGAGGCTGCCTTACCAACCGAAGATCTGGTGAGCCTCCCTTATATCAATAAAAAATATCCCAAATTCCACCTGCTCGATAAGTTCCTTTCGTTCGACGACATGCAGGAGGAAATTCTCCAGTATCCCCTGCCCCAGATCATCATCGGATCGGCAGGAAGCGGAAAAACGGCCCTGACCCTCGAAAAGATCAAGACACTTAAAGGCCGCATCCTTTATGTGACCCTTTCATCCTACCTGGCCGAAAATTCCTCCCGGTGGTATTATTCCCACAATTTTGAGGACGAACAGCAGGAGATTGACTTTCTCTCATACCGCGAATTCATTGAAACCATCCGTATTCCCGAAGGAAAGGAAATGGATTTCAGGATCTTCCTGCGGTGGTTTTGGGGATTCAGACAATCCACAGGCCTTAAGGATTCCCATAAAGTGTATGAAGAATTCAGGGGAGTGATCACCGGGATGGATATTTCCAAGGAGCATCTTTCATATGAAGATTACATGTCACTCGGAGTTAAACAATCCATTTTCCTTTCTTCCGAACGTGAAACCGTATATGCCTTGTTTACGAAATACCTGCTATTCCTGAAAGAAGAAGGGTATTATGATATCAACATGTATTCACATGGTTTGCTGGAGCATAGCAGTGCGGTATATGATTACATCATTGTGGATGAGGTACAGGATTTTACCAATATACAGCTTTTTTTAATCCTGAAAACCCTGGTCAAACCTGTAAATTTCATCCTTTGCGGCGACGCGAACCAGGTTGTCCACCCCAATTTCTTCTCTTGGTCCCATCTTAAGACCATGTTCTACCGAAATGATCTCAGGGGAGATGAAATCCGCATACTTCATGCCAATTACCGGAATACACAAGTAGTGTCGGACCTTGCAAACCGTTTGCTCAATCTCAAGATCGCCCGTTTCGGTTCCATTGATAAAGAAAGTAATTATCTGGTGAGGACTGTTTCCCGGAATGCAGGCGAAATGGTGTTTCTCGAAGAAAAGCATAAAACGGTTGCGGACCTTGCCCGGAAAACAGGGAAATCGGTGAATTACGCGGTGCTCGTATTGCGTAACGAGGACAAACAAAGGGCTGCTAACCTCTTTCCATCTCCCCTGCTCTTCTCGGTACAAGAATCGAAGGGGCTTGAGTACGAAAATATCATCCTCTGCAATTTCATCTCCGATAATGCCTCCGAATTCAATGAAATATGTGATGGCGTTAGCGCTGAGGCCGTTCATGGCGAGGAACCTATATATTCGAGGGGCAGAGATAAGACCGATAAATCGCTCGATGCCTATAAGTTTTATATCAACTCCCTGTACGTGGCCATTACAAGGGCCGTGAAAAATGTCTATATCGTGGAAAAAACCAGGGGACATAAACTCATCAGCCTGCTTGGAATTTCTGAGGAGGTGAGGGAAAAGGTCATTAAAGAGGATGTTTCTTCGGCGGATGACTGGAAGCGGGAGGCCCGGCGACTTGAAATGATGGGCAAAGCCGAACAGGCTGAAGCCATCCGTAAGAATATCCTGGTAACGGTCAAACCCTACTGGGAACCCATGACCATTGAGAAATATATAACTGCAAAAGAAGAGGCGCTCAATCCCGAACACTTCAATAAGAAAGCCAAGGACAAGTTGTTTGATTTTGCCCTGATCCACAATCAGGTCCTGATTCTTGAAAAACTTGCCGGGTTGAATTACCACAAAGCCGAAAAACCCGAAGATGAGCGCAGCTCCCTCTTCCGCAAGTATTACCAGTATTACAGGGACGATAACCTGAAGATGGTGGTGCAGGAAATCAATAAATTCGGGATTGATTACCGGGATGTCCACAACTTTACCCCCTTGCATGCCGCGGTATTCTCAGGGGCTGTTAAGATCTTCACCGCCCTGCTGCAAAACGGGGCCAATCCGGAATTACAGGATACTTTTTTCAAAACCCCTTTACAGATTGCCCTTCAACAGGCTTTTACCAACCCCGATTACGCTAAAAACAAACTTGGGAAAATTTACCCTATGCTCCTTACCGCTTCACTGGCTATTCAGGTTAGCGGACAACTTATCAAAATCGATCCCCATAAAGCCGAATTCCTGATGGTGAACCTGTTTATAGCGGTTCAGTCTTCTATCATGCAGACAAAACATTATTTCCAGGCCCAGGGGTTGCTGGTCGATGACCTGCTTACTCATATTACGAATTTTCCCGAAACGGTTTTGCCCGCCTACCGCAAGAAGCGGGAATACTGGCTGGCCCTTCTGTCCAAACACGAAAGCGGGAGCAATAATGTTTACTGCAAAAAACTTTTCTGCCGTGTGCAGAGGGGGGCATACGTCCTTAACTCCTTGATGCTCATTCGTTTCGGTGAAACCTGGATCCCTGTGCATGAAATCATTAACAGCCAGGGCATCAGTAGTTACGATATAAAGACCCATTCGATGGAAAAGCAACAGAAAAGAATGGAGGAAAGCAAACGCCGGTGGGAAAAAGAACAGAAGAAACGTGAGAAAGAGGCCAGGGAACGCGAGAAATGGGAACGCAACAGGTACGGAGGATATCAGAGATAATATATGAGCAAACATCAGCAGCAGCAAGCATTATCGCCCGAAAAGTACATCCGGACCAGGGCACGGACCCTTTCCATCGGGACCTGTTATATCAACTCAAACTGGCGGGAATCCGGCCTGGCCCTTGTATTTGTCAACCGTCGTCATATCAACGCCCATGTTACCCATGCAGCGTACGTTGTCGATCTGTATTGCCTGGGCCTGAAAGAGAGTTTCTGGACCTTTAACCAGGATCCCCTTGATTTCAAAGACTTCATGGAGCAACAGCAAAAAGAGAATCCGCAAGGGGTCCGTCTGATTAAAACAGAATACGGGCTGGTACATAATATTATCTATGGAGCCATTGAATATGCTGGGGAGTTGGGGTTTCTGCCGCATAAATCATTTGACACCACAAAGTATGTGCTTGAAGAGGACGATGATCATGTTGAGTTCATCAAACTTACCTTCGGCTATAAAGGGAAACCCTTGTACATCTCGAGCCCTGGACAACCGGCAGAGAGGAATAGGGTACTGGCTCAACTTGAAAAAAACCCAGGTCGGGGCAAATATGAATATATCACCGAGGCGGATGCCCCTGTATTCTTCGAGAATGCAGATAAAAAAGAACGGGAGGCTGCCAATTACCACGATCCTGAAGTCAAACAGGGTATTATTACCGACTTTATTGCCCGCACCGGCAATCCGGAACAATTTATGCTTAATAAGGTAGAATTAATAGGTGAAATACTCCGGTTATCTGAGGCCATTTTTTATGAGTATATGAGGTCGGATGAAGAAATGGAAAAATCTTTTGAAACCATATCCGATTTGTTTGATTTCGAGATTACCGATGAGTCGTTTTCGGACGAGATGCTGCTTTGGAACAACCAGGCAGGAGAGAACCTTCCGGAGATCAGAAGACAAGCAGAAAAGCTGCTCTTTATGTTAGAGGAAGGGCAGGTTACGGATGGGTTATGGCAATCAAAGGTGATGATGGATAAATATCCGGAATTTCCCGTTTTCATCTATCTATACATGAGTTTCCTCGAGCAAAAGGATGGGCTCATCAAGCTATTGTCAAAGCTTGAAAAATTTACTATTCAATATCCCGATTATCTGCCGCTGACATATTTATATGCTGTTTCCTTTCTGTTAAACAAACCGGAAGGAACATCCAGGCAAATCGATGATTCTTTTCATTTGAAGAATTTTTACCCGCACCGGAAAACCTTCTGCAAAGAAGAAGTCCTGGATTACGTTACCCTGTTGTCCATCAACTACAGCCATTCAGGGAAATTCGCATTGAACGAAGAGATAATCATGCACTTCGACAACTATTTTCCTGGGGTAATTCCCGAAAGCCAGATCCTCACCTTAAAACTTCAAAAGATCCCTCATGTCCTGGAATGGTGCAGGAAATGGATGGAGGAACAAAAATAATCCACCGGACAAGCGACCAGGTAATCGTCTCTCCGGTACACAATTTCAGCAGCGCTTTGCTGACGGATTGCCCAAATGGGGACCCTGGAAATATTACGTCAAAGAGTTCATTAATTTCAAAGACGGCGAAGTAAAACATGGTAACCTGAAACCTCAGTCCCTCATTGAATATACCATAAATGTAAGGAGAAAACGAAGATTGTCAATAGCCGAATTGTAGTTTATTGTCATTCTAAACAGCTGACTGGAAAAGTCCCTGGAGTGAAGCTAATCAACCCCCGGAACCATCAATAATCATCAAATTTTTACCAACCAATCAAAACACCCTCTGCATATACTGAACAACGGGGTGTTGAAAAGAACCTGCTCAAACGTCTCCGCAAATATGTTAGCCACGATCTGCTCATCAAGGTGGAATCGCCCTTGGAAGCTTCTTGTTGTTGACGTATTTGAGGACGATGAAGAACTTCTCGGGTTCAATATCTTCGAAGGTGACGATCTGGCTGATGTATCCGCACAAGCGAACGCAGGACCGGATCAGGGATTTGAACTCATTTTTCCGGTCGGGATCTTCGATTTCCTGCCATTTCTCCACCACGCGGTTCAGGACGGGCGGCAGCATCTCGTCTGATTCTCGTTCGTTGAAATACAGGCGGCAGAACTCATCCATGTACGGATGAAAGTCCGAAGACCGATGTCTCAGGTCTGAACATGTACTACCTATTAGTACGATGACTGATTAAGAAGAAAATGACACCCTGAACTTCCGCACGTAAACGAGTTGGTGGTAACTCGGGAAGATAATATCTAACCGTAAACTTTGGCAAAATTCCGTTTTTTAAATTGGATTGGAATCTGTTTATATATTATTGTTGCCAATACTCATAGGAATGGATGTCAAAAAAAATGAACATAAGAATTTACTGAATGAAAAACCATGCGGGTCATGCAGGGTTTATCATTGCCGCAACAACCGCTTTCGCCGGTTTTTTACTCCTGGGATGGCTGGATGCCAATGTCAAGCAAAAGATCAGGGCTGCCGAAACCCGCATAGACATCAACAAACAGGAAATCGGAGCAATCAAAGGCGATTTTTCGGTATTTGATCCCGGTGCTGAATTTTATAACGAGAACCATCCTTACACGAATGACCTTGACATTTTCGGCAAAGGTTCTCTGTTTCAATGCCTGAACAAATCCACAACCATATTCGGTAAAAAACGGCTGGCGGAGTATTTGAACAATGCTTACCAGCTCAGGAACGAAATACCGGGACGGCAGGAAGCCATCAGGGAACGCTCCGGGAAAATTGATTTCAGGCAGGAGTTTCAACGTATCTTTTTTAAACAATCCGCGGATAAGGATGATCTTCCGGCGATTGGCAGCTTTTTCATTCAACCACCCGGAATTTGTCTTCCCGGAATTACATACAGGAGAATATCTGATTAAGGCTAAGAAGATCGGGCATCCGTTGATACCTGTCGAAATCTGTGTGACCAATGACTCCCTGGTCAGGGCTGAAATACAACGTGGTTGGACTATTTTGAATGATTCAAAACACAGGATGCAGGATGAGAAGCAGTGAGCGGGAATAATGGTTATTCAGCGGGTTTCCCGGTTTTTTGAAAGAGGATCAGAAAAACTGTCGAAACCAAAATGGAGAGGATGGCCAGATCGGCATTGTCCTTAAAAAACTCAAAAGGATGTTGCTGGAAAGTTGCAATCACAAGAAGGACAATAATATAAGCCGATCCGCTGATAAAACTTGCCATGGCGGCCACGGGTTTGATGTTCCAGTGAAAAGAGGCAACCGCCGCCGGAATGATGGTAAAACCCAAACCGGTTATAAATACGATAACGGCCACCAGGTCGCGGAGAAAAAATGCGCCTGAAAAACTCAGGACTGTAAAAAGAACAATCCCGATCCTGGTAATCTTCATGCGGCGTTTATCATCCGACTTTTTACCCGAAAGTTTATCAAACCAGTCAACAGCAACCGAGGAGGCCAGAACAAATATCTGGGTATCGGCCGAACTCATGATGGCGGCGAAAATGAGGACCAATGCAATTCCCAGCAATTTTTCAGGCATCAGCAGGGTCAATCCCTCCGCAAAAGCATCTTTGGCTTCAATACCCTGAATATGAATATGTGCCGCTAACCCGACCAGGGTAATGGCCATCCCTGTCAGGATGGTGAAAAGAGCAGATAAAATAAAACCCGACCTGACAACCTGGTCTGATTTTGCCCCATAAACACGTTGCCAGTATTCGGCGCTTTGAAAAATGATCAATACCCCGAAAGCCAGAAAAGCAATGGTCATACCTACATCCATCCTGGAAAAATCCAACAGCTCCATGGCAATCTCACTCCGGTCGCCAACCATCACCATCCCGAGTACAACAATCATCACCAGGATCACCATGTATTGAAAAATATCCGTGCGTATCACACTCCGGAACCCACCGGCCAACAGGTAAATGGCTATGATAGAACTCGAAATAAGAAGCCCTGTTTCGTACGACCATCCGCTGATATTGGCCAGGATGCTGCTGCCCGCAATAAATTGGTTCAGCAGCATCCCGGAATAAACCGTTAAAAGAATCACCGCTGAAGCCAAACCCACGGTTTTTCCCATTTTAAAGGTGAACCAGTCCGACAGGGTATAAAATGCTTTTTGGCCACTGAATTTCCGGAGCTTCATCGCATAGGGTATAAAAACGATAAACCCGATGGCCGTACCAATAAAAACCGCAACGGCCGAAATACCAAACCGGTAAACATAGGCCGTATAAGCGACCAGCGCCGCCCCACCGATATAACTGGCCACAACCGAGGTGACAAATCCGATAATCCCGATTTTTCGCCCGGCTATCATAAAATCAGAATCGGTTTTCCGGTGAGAGGCATGCAACCCGATACCCAGACAAATCAGCGCATACAGAATAAGAAGGAAAATATCAAACAGACATAATTTGCTGCCGGGCAAGTCAAAGAATAATGAATCCATCCGAAACCGATTTTTTCCTGATCAGAAACAAAAAGAGAGCCGTAACAACAGCGCTTAAAAGGATAATCCAACAATTATTGGTAGCGCCAAAATGTTCATAATCCAGGTCCGCCACTCCGTGTTGACCGAGAAAAGAGACCACTACTGCCGCTCCGTTGTTCAGGAAATGGGCAACAACCGGAACCCAGAGGGAACCACTCCAGTAAAACAAATATCCGAAAAGAAGTCCCAACATGAACCTGGGAAGAAATCCATAAAACTGAAGATGCATCGCCGCAAATAGAAAAGCGGTGATAAAAATGGCAATATGGATGTTTTTTATCCAATCACCCAACAACCGTTGCAACACCCCGCGAAATAAAAACTCTTCGCCAATGGCAGGCAGTATGGCAATCATCAGTAAATTAAAAAGAAAACTTCCGGTATCGGGCATTTTCATGAACATCTCCGTCAGCAGGGCCGCCTGGTCTTCGGTTTTTCGCATCCAGGATTCAATATCAGATAAAAATCCGGGCAGTTTCATCATTTCATTCACGGAAACCATCCAGTTGATCAGGGGCAACATTGAAAACATAATGATCGCAACGAAAGCGTAAACCATCCCGTTCGAAAACCGGTCGGCCTTCAGGAACCCAAGGGTATTGTTTTCAAAAAGGTAACCGGCCAGTAACGTGGGTACGATAAAGAGCCCGATGGACTGGATTACCTGAAAGTATTGCAGTATCCGGAGTGTTTGTGCCCCCTCGATATCGGTAAGGGACCCGAGGATCTCCTCTATCCCGGTACCCAACAGGGGCCCGGCAAGAAGCAACCCGGTAAGAAAAGTTAGGGAAAAACCGGCAATGACCAGAAGGATAAAAAAAAGCAATCGGGTAAAGGGTGTCAGACTATAAAGAAGCGGAGTTTTTAAAGAATTCAAGGTTTTTGAATAATTTTGGACAAAATTAAACAATTTGTCAAGAATCGGAAACAGAGAGGTTGGCCCCTTCCCGCTTTTTCTGGCCCCCATGGAAGATATCACCGACTCCTCCTTCCGTTCAATATGTAAGTTGTTCGGGGCCGACGTACTGATCAGTGAATTTATTTCAGCCGAAGGGTTGATCCGGGATGCCGAAAAAAGCCGGATTAAAATAGAATTTGAGGAGATGGAACGTCCATTTGGGATTCAAATCTTCGGAAACAATACAGATTCAATGAAACAAGCGGCTCAAGTGGCAGAAAGGGCCAACCCCGATTTCATCGATTTGAATTTTGGTTGTCCTGTCCGGAAAATCGTTATGAAAGGCGGCGGTGCGGCGCTGTTACAGGATATTCCAAAAATGGTACAGATGACTGAAGCCGTCGTGAAGACAACCCGTTTGCCGGTTACCGTAAAAACCCGTCTGGGATGGGACGAAGCGCATAAGGATATTGTTGATATCGCCGAACGGTTACAGGATGCAGGGGTGAGCGCCATCGGTATTCACGGGCGGACCCGGTCACAACTATATGGTGGCGCTGCCGACTGGACCCTGATCGGAGCAGTAAAAAACAATCCACGGATGAAAATTCCCATTTGGGGCAACGGAGATGTTGATTCGGGGATAAAAGCCGAAAAAATGAAGAGACAGTATGGCATCGATGGCATCATGATTGGCCGGGCAGCAATGGGAAACCCTTGGATTTTCAGAGAAATCCGTCATTGGCTTGATTGTCATGAAACATTATCCCCTCCCACGGTTGGCGAAAGGATCGCTGTTTTGAAAAACCACATCCGGAAATCGATCCGGATCAAAGGGGAACGGATCGCATTACTGGAACTTCGCCGGTTGTATGCCGGATATTTCAAAGGAGTGCCCGATTTCAAAAAAATCAGGATGCAACTGGTCACCGCCGATACTTTCGGTGAAATTGACCAGGTACTGGCCGATATTTCCAATTAAAACCGACGCTCCATCAACTCCGATAATTTTTTAAATGCATCAGAGCCGGTATCCCAGTAATTTTTCTTCACCATATTTTCAAGATATTCAGAGGCATGGGTCCGATTGGTAAAACCACTGAGCATTTCAATGGTTTCATTATATTCCCGTAAATTGCCATCGAATAATTCGTTGATAAACATAAATTTTTCATTGATGGAGATGATGCTTTTCAGGTTATCGGTACGGGTATTTGGTGATTTGGGCCCCAGCGATTTTTCGCGGGCCTCTTTGAGTTTAATGCTGAAAACCGGTTCTTCTGCGGCGAAAAGGTCTATTTCGTCCGGTTTGATAGTTTTCCTGGGGGGTGGCGGATTTTCTTTCCGGAGTATTCCCCTGGGCCCGGAGTCCGGTGAGGGAGCCTCGCCTGCTGAAACCGGAGGCTTTTCGTACTTTACGGTAACATCAGGGGATAAAACCGGTTTGGATGGCGCCGGGTGAACAGGCCCGGCCGCCTTTTGTTCCCTGACAACAACGGGCTCCGTGAAACGGGATGCGGGTTTTGCCCCGGGTTCCGGCAGGTGTTCATCCAACCGCTGTAACAAACGCATATTCTCGTAAAACTTACGAAGATTATCCATCAGGATATCAAATTCAATCCGGGGAACTTTTTCTTCATAATTTTTCAGGGTTTCATATTGTTCGTTGATGGCTTCCAGCAACCATTGAAGTTCATCTTTAATAATCTTTTTATTCATAATGCCCGGTTTTTCAGTAAAGGGGAAATTTGTACTTTTGCCACGATTTAAGGTATAAAGATACAAAACATCGACAACCCCATGCAGATTGAAAAAAATAATCCGGTTGACCGGCTGGGATGGATTGAAGTCATTTGCGGATCGATGTTTTCAGGTAAAACCGAAGAACTTATCCGGCGCCTCAAACGGGCACGGATTGCCCGCCAGAAAGTGGAGATTTTTAAACCCGGGATTGATACCCGTTACGATGAACAAAATGTGGTATCGCACGATGAGAATTACATTCCGTCAACCCCGGTACAATCGGCATCCCAGATTCTTTTATTGACCAACGATGTGAACGTGGTTGGTATTGATGAGGCCCAGTTTTTCGACAACGAATTGCCCGCTGTTTGCAACACCCTGGCAAGCAACGGGATCAGAGTCATTGTTGCAGGCCTCGACATGGATTATCTCGGGAAGCCTTTTGGCCCGATGCCAGCATTGATGTCCATAGCCGAAGATGTTACAAAAGTCCACGCAATTTGTATGCAATGCGGCGATCTGGCCCAATATACCTACCGGATGGTCAAAGACGACCACCTCGTAATGCTGGGTGAAGCCGAATCGTATGAACCACTATGCCGAAAGTGTTACCAGGAAAAAATGAAAAATCAGGGCTGATAAACCACCACGAAATTGGTTTTATCCATCCATTGCAAAGGCTTCAAACCGGCTGTAGAAAAACAGATCATTTTTTTTCTTACTTTTGTTCCATAAAAATCCATCGCTATGAAAAGATTCGTATTTGCACTATTGGCTGCCGTTTTTATCTTTCATTTTTCATTAATGTCTCAACCCAAAACCCAACAAAAAGTGGTAAAATTTGTAATCCATACCGATTTAGGTGACATGAAGGGTATTTTGTACAACGAAACCCCAAAGCACCGCGATAATTTCGTTAAGCTTGTCAATTCCGGTTTTTATAACGGCCTGTTGTTCCACCGTGTGATCAGCGGATTTATGATTCAGGGCGGCGACCCCGATTCAAAAAATGCCAAACCCGGACAACTTCTCGGTTCGGGCGGCCCTGGATACACCGTACCGGCAGAATTCAACAAAGAATTTATTCATAAAAAAGGGGCGCTGTCCGCTGCCCGTCAGTCTGATCAGGAAAATCCGGCCAAAGCTTCTTCGGGTTCCCAATTTTATGTTGTTCAGGGGAAAAAGATACCTGCCTCCCAACTTGGGGCAAATTATTCAGCCGAACAGAAAAAAAAATATGAAACCATCGGGGGAACGCCCTTTCTTGATGGACAATACACTGTTTTTGGAGAAATTACCGAAGGGCTTGATGTCATTGATAAAATTGCCGTTGTTCAAAAGGACAGTTACGACCGGCCTATAACCGATATCAAAATGACCGTGAAAATTGTTAAATAGAATAACACTTTTTGCGCCGGAAAAATGATCGAAAAGATCCATCATCTTCTTAAAGAAATCAGCGAAGTCACTGCCCACAACCGGGAGGAAGTGGAACAGCTCCGGCTGAAATACCTGAGTAAAAGAGGGTTGGTTTCTGTTTTATTCGACGATTTCCGGTCGGTCCCTGCCGAAAACAAACGCCAAGTCGGACAACAACTGAATGAATTGAAAAACCGTGTCCAGGAGAAAATCGATTCTTTAAAAGCCACATTCGAAACAACGGATGAAAAACCGCCCCAGCCTTCGGATCTTACCCGTCCTGTTTCCGGGGTTCCCGGCACACGTCATCCGCTGTCGATTGTACGAAACCAGATTATCGATATTTTCGGCCGGATCGGTTATTCGGTAACCGTTGGACCGGAAATTGAGGATGACTGGCATAATTTTTCGGCCTTGAATTTCCCCCCGGAACACCCCGCACGCGACATGCAGGATACTTTTTTTATTGCCAGGGATCCCGAAATCCTTTTACGTACCCATACCTCTTCGGTTCAAATACGGACAATGGAGCAAAACCAACCCCCCATCCGGATGATTTTCCCGGGGATGGTATTCCGTAATGAAGCAATTTCGGCCCGTGCCCATTGTATTTTCCATCAGGTGGAAGGTCTCTACATTGATAAAGATGTTTCGTTTGCCGACCTGAAGCAAACGCTGATGTACTTTGCAAAAGAGATGTTTGGCGAAAAGACAAAAATCCGCCTGCGCCCCTCTTATTTTCCTTTTACCGAACCATCGGGCGAAATGGATGTAAGTTGCAATATTTGTGGCGGGGTTGGTTGCAACATCTGTAAACACACCGGTTGGGTTGAAATATTAGGCTGCGGGATGGTTGATCCCAGTGTGTTGGAAAATTGCGGTATCGACAGTAAAATTTACACCGGTTTTGCTTTTGGGATGGGGATTGAACGGATCACCATGTTGAAATACCAAATCAGGGACTTGCGGTTGTTTTTTGAAAACGACGTGCGGTTTCTAAAACAATTTACTGGGGCCCTGTAATTTCAACCCTTTCCCCCTTCACACAGAGGAAAAAATAGCGAGAAGCGATAATTAAAACTTGTTCTTTTTGAACAGTTTCACTACCAGCCAGAACCCGAAAAATCCGGCTAATACAAAAATAATGGTCCCAACCCACCGTACCTGTTCCCACTGCGAAATAATGGAAGCCCCGATGATCAGAGCTGCCAGTACAATGGCTATGGATACCCGGTTGCTGGCATTGTCAATATGTTCAATCAGCGGTTCAATCCCTTTTACTTCAATCTGGGTCCTGAACCTTCCCTCTTTTATTTTATAGATGATCTCATTAACGTCAGCGGGTAATTCTTTAATGAGTTTAATGTAGTCTTTCAATGAAGTGAAAACTTCTTTGGCAATTAGCCTGGGATCGTACTGCCTGGCGATGAGTTCAATGGCATAAGGCTTCATTTCACGGGCAAAGTCGATTTTCGGGTTTAGGACAACGGCGACGCGTTCGATGGCCATCAGGGCCTTCACCAACAAATAGATATTGGCAGGGATACGCAATCCGTAACGGACCAGGATATCTACCGATTCGTTCATGACCCGGCCAAAATCCATTTCATCGATGGTCAGATACTTATAATGGGCCAACATATCACTGATCTGAAATTCAAGTTCCTTGTAACGGGCAATATTTCGTTTCCCGGAGATCAGGAGCATGGCTTCGACCATGGTATGGGCATCCCGGTCAAGGTACCCGAGAACATATTTACCCAGAAATTGCAGGTGCTCCGGCCGTAACGAGCCCATCATGCCGAAATCAATAAATGACAGGATGTCCCCTTCCAGCACAAAGAGGTTCCCGGGATGGGGATCGGCATGGAAAAAGCCATGGGTAAAAATCTGGTCGAAAACCAAACGCACCGCTTTTTGGGCAATGATTTCCGGATTATTACCATTCCTGAGAAGAGTCTCCAGGTCGCTCACTTTAGTACCACGGATAAATTCCTCAACCAGTATTTTTCCACTAACGTATTGTGAATAAACTTTGGGTACCCTGATATCGGGGTCATTAAGAAAGCAATGGGCAAAACGGACCATATTGGCGGCTTCGTGCCGGAAATCGAGTTCCCGCCGGATGGTTTTTCCAAACTCTTTGACCACATCCAGCAGATTGATTGCTTCCATTTCCGGATTGCTGCGTTGCATGCGCCCGGCAAAAAAATTCATCAGGTGAAGGTCAAGTTCTATTTTTTTATCAATCCCTGGCCGTTGGATCTTCACACAAACTTCTTCGCCATTGAGTAAAACAGCACGGTAGGTTTGGGCCATTGATGCCGAAGCCAGCCGGTTTGAGTCAAACTCCCTGAAAATTTCACCGATCGGCCGGCCAAGCTCTTTTTCAATCTCCTGCTTTGCCAACGCATCGGGCATGGGCTGAGCCTCATCCTGGAGTTTTTTCAATTCTTCGCGCAATGGTTCGGGAATGATATCCGGTCTGTCGGCCAAAATCTGTCCGAATTTTATAAAGGTAGGCCCCAGCTCTTCCATGGCCATTCGGATCCGTTCCCATTGGTTGTAACGTCCCAGCCGGGCAAGCCTTCTTTTGGATATGAAAAATTTTCCCACCCCCGAGGTGGTGACCCACTCGCTCAGCCCATATTTGATGACGATACCGACAATTTCACGCGCCCTGCCTATTTCATTGACAGCCAGCCCAATTTTAGAGATTTTCACGATACTTATTGAGTCAACTTACTGTTTTTTCTCTTTTACATTCTTCGCCACCTTAGGTGCAGCTTTTGCCTTTGCCGGTGTTTTATGGAACGATTCCAGTTTTTTGATCCGCGCTTCTAAAAGCCTGATCTCCTTCTGGGTAGGCACCTCCATTTTTTTCAGGGTCGTTTGAACAAGCTGTAAAAAATCTGCTTCCAGGTTTTTACGGGCCTCTTCCGACTTTTTTAAAAGATGGTCAAGAAGCTTTTTTGCCTCTTCTTTGTTCAGTTTGTTTTCATTGGCAAGATCTTTTGCTGCCTGGGTGATTTTATCACGGGTCATGGTTGCATACTCAATGCCCTTGTCGATGGTTTTTTTTATTTCATCTAACATGTCAGCTCCTCCTATTTTTTAGTGGGTGAATATTTCATTGTTGCATTTTTTTTGATTTTCATATGATGGATTTCAAGATCGTTCAACATGGTTTCATGGTTTTTAATGGTTGAAAACCGGATCTCAAAAGCTGTTAAAACATTGGGAATATCACGGATGTTTTTCAACAGATGTTCTTTGCTGAATTTTTTTATCGGACCCTCTGTCAGCAGAAAAAAATCAGTCTGTTTTAATTCGGGCAGAAGGATGGATTCCGGAGTCCGGTTTGATAATAGATAGTAAGTGGTAAAAAATTCTTCGTCATGGGATAAATAGAAAGAAAACCCTTGAAAGTCGTCCATTTTAATGAATTCGAGTTCAAGTTTGGCGTTAAGCAGGTATGATAAACGGTAATCGTTCAGATGGCAGGAGATACCAAAAAGGGTATAGGGCGATGGTTCAGGGCCGGAGACGATAGAGAATTTCTTTGGCATAACAGGGCCGTTGTATTATGGAAACAAAGTTAACCATTCTATAGCCCAAGGTCAATGGTTTCTCCATTTATTTTTTGCCATGCTTTTTCAGCGGCATTTTGTTCGGCGCTTTTGATTGAATGGTCCTGTCCCCTGGAAAGAGAGGAACCATCGATGAAAAGCTCAACTACATATTGTTTTTTATACCCTGAGCCAACCTCTTCAAGAACCTGAAATCGGACCTGATTTTTATTGTGCTGTGCCCATTCAATGATTTTGCTTTTAAAATTGACCTCCCGGTTGACCAGTTCATCCATATTGAAATAGGAATGAATAATTCGGTCGAGGATTATTTTCCGGGTAAAATCGTAACCCTTATCGAGGTAAATAGCGCCAATCAAAGCTTCAAACGCATCGCCCCGGTATGACCGCGAGGCGCCGGGAGCAGATCCTTCCAGGAGGATCAGCTGATCGATTCCCATTTTTTGTGAAAGTTTGTTTAATGTTGACCGGCTGACCAATTTCGACCGCATCTCGGTCAGGAACCCTTCATCCCTGGTCGGAAATGTTTTAAACAGGTAATCGGCTATAACGGCATCAAGGATGGCATCGCCAAGAAATTCCAACCGTTCATTGTTTACCTTCAGCCCGTTCAGGGTCTCCTGTGTGGCCGATTTATGTAAAAAAGCAAGATGATAAAGAAAAATATTACCTGGTTTATAGCCAAGGATACTTCGTATTGCACTTTTTAATTGCCTGTCGGAGGAAAATTCTGTAGCAACCGGTTTATAAGGTCTGAACCTCAAGGAGATTATAACTTATATTTCGTGAATATCACGGTAGCATTGTGGCCCCCAAATCCAAAAGTATTACTGAGGGCATAATTCACGGTCCGTTCCTGTGCCTTGTGAAATGTAAAGTTTAATAAAGGAATTTGCGGATCGTCGGTAAAATGGTTGATGGTGGGGGGGATGATGTCATTTTTCACGGCAAGCAGCGCTGCAATGGCTTCAATAGCGCCGGCAGCTCCGAGCAAATGACCGGTCATCGACTTGGTAGAATTGATGTTGATTTTAAACGCATGGTCCTCAAACAGACCAACGATGGCTTTTGGTTCAGCGACATCGCCGGTTGGTGTGGCCGTTCCATGTGTATTGATATGGTCGATGGCTTCAACCGGAATTCCTGCGTCCGAAAGGGCTGTACGCATAGATAAAATGGCTCCGAGTCCGTCGGGATGAGGTGCGGTCATATGATAAGCATCGGCCGATAAACCGCCACCCACGATTTCAGCATATATTTTAGCGCCGCGTGCCCGGGCATGTTCAAGTTCTTCGAGAATTAAAGCCCCAGCCCCTTCGCCCATCACAAAACCATCACGGTCTTTGTCAAAAGGCCGGGATGCGGTCAAAGGATCGTCATTTCGTGTGGAAATGGCGTGCATGGCATTAAAACCACCAACCCCAACCGGTGTAATGGCAGCTTCAGATCCTCCGGCAACGAAAATATCAGCTTTCCCTAAACGGATATAATTAAAAGCATCAACAATGGCATTGGCCGATGAAGCACAGGCAGAAACCGTGGCAAAATTGGCTCCGCGAAAACCATATTTCATGGAAATATGCCCTGCCGTAATATCGGAAATCATCTTGGGTATAAAAAAAGGATTGAAACGCGGGGTCCCGTCGCCAACTCCGAAGGCCACCACCTCATTCATAAAGGTTTCCAATCCGCCAATACCGGAAGCCCAGATAACACCTATCCGGTCGTGGTCCGGATTTGCAGTCTCAAACCCGGCATCGGCAACTGCCTCATCGGCACAAACGATCCCAAAATGGGAACAGCGGTCATACTTTCGGACCTCTTTTCGTTCAAAATAATTTTCCGGGTTAAAATTTTTAACCTCGCACGCAAATTGCGTTTTAAACCTTGAAGCATCAAAACGGGTAATCGGGCCGGCACCGTTGGTACCCCGGATCAGATTATTCCAATATTCTGAAACGGAATTTCCGATGGGTGTCAACGCCCCAAGACCAGTTACTACAACTCGCCTTAATTCCACGGGCATCATTTTAAAGGTTCATTGATCAAAGGAGAACCCCGCTTTTCGCGGGGTTTGAATTCATTTTAATCTTTCAGGGAGCAACATCCAAAACAGGCCACAAGGATTTGAGGTGTCCTTATTTGGTGTTATTCTCAATGTAAGCAATAGCTTCACCGACAGTACTGATCTTCTCGGCCTGATCATCCGGGATGGCGATATCGAATTCCTTTTCAAATTCCATAATCAATTCCACCGTATCAAGAGAGTCAGCACCAAGATCATTGGTAAAGCTAGCTTCAGGCGTAACTTCACTTTCATCAACACCAAGCTTATCAACAATGATAGCTTTTACTTTTGCGGAAATGTCAGACATGTTATTTCTTTTTTGGTTAAACGGACTGCAAAGAAAAGAATATTCTTTATTCCCACCAATAATTTATGATTTTTTAACAGTTATAAAAATTACTTCCCTGATAACGTGATATTTATAAAACAGGCCGGGTTTTCCCTAACATAACTTATCCTGTTTTGACCATTCTGGATGAACGGCTTACCTTGCAGTAAGCCGGGTTTGGTAGAAATTAGCGGAGCTTTCGTATTTTTGTATCCAACCTTTCTACCAATGAACCGACTTGCCCTCTTTGCTTCCGGGAACGGATCGAACGTTCAGCGGATTACCGAGTACTTTTCAGGTCACCCGCTGATCCGTGTCGATCTTGTATTGACGAATAACCCGAAAGCTTTTGTGATCGAAAGGGCCAGGGATTTAAAGATCCCCTCGGTGATATTTAACCGTCATGAATTTTATCATTCCGGTCATGTTCTGGATCTTCTTTCGGAACGAAACATCACCCATGTCATATTGGCCGGGTTCCTGTGGATGGTCCCGCAGAACATCCTGAATTCATTTCATGGGAGAATCCTGAACATTCATCCGGCCCTTCTCCCGAAATATGGTGGCAAAGGGATGTATGGTCTGCGGGTCCATCAGGAAGTCATTGCATCGGGTGATACTCAATCGGGCATAACCATCCATTATGTAAATGAAAAATACGATGAGGGGCAGATCATTTTCCAGAAGCGCTGCCAGGTGAACCGGGAAGATACCCCAGAAACCCTGGCTGAAAAAATCCATCAACTCGAATACCGTTTCTACCCTGAGATTATCGAAAAAGAGTTACAGATTAAGGATAAATGATCCCAGTCATTTTTCAATTCTTTTCAGGATATTTTCCGTCTCTTTTTCGAAACCGGGTTTGCCAAGAAGGGCAAACATGTTTTTCTTATAGGCTTCCACTCCCGGCTGATCGAACGGATTCACCCCCAGTGCATATCCGCTTAGGGCACAGGCAAATTCAAAAAAGTAGATAAGCTGGCCGATGGTATATTCGTTGATGGCGGGAATCGTAATCCTGATATTCGGAACACCACCGTCAACATGGGCCATCATGGTACCTAGTTCTGCCATCCGGTTTACTTCCGATAAACGCTTACCGGAGATAAAATTCAATCCGTCAATGTTATCAGGGTCGTCCGGTATGTGTAATGTCTTTGCTGGCTGTTCCACTGAAACCACGGTTTCAAAAATGGTACGCATTCCCTCCTGGATATATTGGCCCATGGAATGCAGGTCGCTGGTAAAGGTAACCCCGGCCGGGAAAATGCCTTTATTTTCCTTGCCCTCGCTCTCGCCATAAAGCTGTTTCCACCATTCGATGAAATAGAGAAGGGTTGGTTCATAGGCTACCAGAATCTCAATGAATTTCCCGTTGCGGTAAATAATATTTCTGAACGCAGCATACATCGCACAGGGATTTTGTTCGCAATCGGAAGAACGAAGTGCAATTTCCCGCATCTGGCGTGCGCCATCCAATAAAACCCGGATATCAAAACCGGCAACAGCAATGGGAAGTAACCCAACGGGAGTGAGAACGGAATAACGTCCTCCCACATCGTCGGGAATCACATACGACACATAACCCCGGTTATCCGCCAGATTTTTCAGCGCCCCGCGCCGGGCATCGGTAATGGCAAAAATCCGCTTGCCAGCCTCCTCCCTGCCATATTTATCTTCAAGATGCTTCTTGATCAGCCGAAACGCAACGGCCGGTTCGGTGGTTGTCCCCGACTTCGAAACAACGGCAACGGCATAACTTTTATGATCGAGTAATTCCAAAAGGTTGGCATGATAATCTTCACTGAGGTTTTCCCCGGCAAAAATAACCAGCGGATGGCCTTTTCGGCCGATCAATCCTTGGAAAGGATTTCCCAGCGCCTCAATGACTGCCCTTGATCCAAGATAAGAACCGCCAATACCAATGACCACAAAAACTTCAGCAACCGCCCTGATCCAGGCGGCATCTTCGTTGATCCTGTTGATCATTTCTTCCTCAATCGTTTCCGGAAGATCCATCCACCCTAAAAAATCGTTCCCTTTACCGGTACGGTTGACCAGCATCTGGTGACATTTGTCCACCTCCTCCTGGTACCGGGGCAAACATTTATCGCCGATAAATGGTTTCCCATTGCTGATATCAATTTTAAGTTGCATCATGATCATACATTTTTTCAGAAACGAAGATATGAATAAGAATAGAACCGCAAAAAAAAAGTGTGTCCCTTGCCTGAACACACTTCATTTCAATAGACAAATGTTTATTCCAAAAAAGAATCTCCCGTCCGGATATGACAGACAATGAAAATTTCGTTTGACAAAAATAGTTCAATTCCTACCCTGAAACTGTTAAGGAATATTAATATACGTTAAAAAGTGTTAAACCGGAAAACATATTTTTCGGTACCTTTGAAGCCATGAACCAGAAAATCATCATTTTTACGATCATTTCGATGACCCTTGCCCTCATCGGGCTGATGGTCATCCAGATTTACTGGATTCAAAATGCCTCCTCCGTGAAAGAGGCCAACTTCCGCAGAAGCGTTACAGAAGCAATGGTGAAGGTTGTTGAAAAAGTGGAACGGATGGAAAAACACAAAGCGCTGAAATCAAATCAGTACGAAAGCATGTTTAATTTTAACCGTCATCTCCCCTACGATGCCTTCTTAACGCGGGGGGCCCTCGATTCAATGATTTCCCTTATCCTCAACAGCCGTGGGATAGATACCCGTTATGAATTCGGAATTTACAAACCGGAAGGGAACCAGTTTTTGATTAAAAAATCTGATAACTATCAAAAAGAGTTGATTAAAAAAGGCTATGCATTCCCTCTTTTTCAAAACGATATCTATACAAGTCCGGAATATCTCTGTATTTTCTTCCCCCGGGAAAAACAATTCCTGCTTACCGAATTATGGGGGATGTTGTTGATTTCAATCCTTCTCATCATTGTCATTGTTTATTCATTTACCTATACCATTGCAACGATTTTCAAGCAAAAGCGGCTATCAGAAATGAAAAACGATTTTATCAACAACATGACACACGAGTTTAAAACTCCTATTTCAACCATTTCTCTGGCATGTGAAGCTTTGAGCGATAAAGATTTACGTGATTCCGGCAATTTTCTGGAAAGCTATCTTACCATGATCCGGGAGGAAAACAAACGCCTTTCGGTAATGGCTGAAAAAATCCTGCAAACAGCAGTTATCGACAAAGGCCAGATGAAAATGACCAGGGAAAAAATCAATATTCACGATATCATAACCGATGTTATTAAAAACCTGCGGATTCAGGTTGAAATCAAGGATGGGGAGATTATCCGGAATTTCGGCGCTGTCCGGAGTATCATTGAAGGGGATAAGGTCCATGTTACCAATCTGTTTTACAACCTGCTTGACAATGCTAACAAATATTCACCCAAAAAACCATTGATTCGGGTCACAACCGATAATGTCCAGAACGGAATCGTTATCCATATTGAAGATAACGGCATTGGTATCGGCAAAAATGAACAAAAAAAGATTTTCGATAAACTTTACCGCGTCCCCACCGGAAATATCCATGAAGTGCGCGGGTTCGGATTGGGATTGAATTATGTGAAAGCCATTGTTGACGAACATCACGGTAAGATCAGCCTGGAGAGCGAAGTGAACAGGGGCGCTAAATTTAAGGTATTCCTTCCCTTTGTCATAAAAGAATAAAACAGGATGCCCAGCGTTACTATAAATAAAACCCATGGAGAAAACCCAACCCCGCCTGCTGCTGGCTGAAGATGACCGTAACCTGGGCAATATCCTGAAAAATTACCTGGAAGCCAAAGGATACATAACAACCTTATGCGTCAACGGCCAGGAAGCCATAGAGACCTTTAACAGAAAAGTGTTTGATATCTGTATCCTCGACATTATGATGCCGGTAAAAGATGGATTTACTGTGGCCAGCGAAATCCGTGAGGTCAATAAAAAAATTCCCATCCTTTTCCTGACTGCCAAAACCCTGCAACAGGATAAACTCAAAGGATTTGAAACCGGCGCCGACGATTATGTCACCAAGCCTTTCAGTATGGAAGAACTGCTGCTTCGCATACAGGCCATCCTCAGGAGGACGGAGGAGCAGGGGAAGCCCAGCCACACAGAAAACTACTATATCATTGGCAATTATGCTTTTGAATACAATCGCCAAACCCTTACCATTCATGGGAAAGAACAAAAACTGACATCAAAGGAGGCAGGGCTCCTCCGGTTGTTGTGCCTTCATGCCAATGACGTCCTCGACCGAAGTACGGCGCTCCGGGAAATCTGGAATGACGACAGCTACTTTAATGCCCGGAGTATGGATGTATATATCGTTAAACTCCGGAAATACCTGAAAGAAGATCCTCAGGTGGAGCTGATCAATGTTCACGGCGTTGGTTTTAAATTGGTGATGAACAAATAACCGAAACATCTTCATCAGGAATGTCAGAAAAAACCATGCTTTATATTGTCCCAACCCCCATCGGGAACCTTGAAGATATTACATTCAGGGCTTTACGAATATTGAAAGAGGTTGACTTTATCCTTGCCGAAGATACTCGCACAACCGGGAAACTGCTCAACCATTACGGGATCGAAAAAAAAATGATTCCCCATCACCAGTTCAATGAACACAAAACCATCGAAAACATATTGACGCGGATTAAGACTGGATTTACGTGTGCCCTGGTAAGCGATGCAGGCACCCCAGCCATTTCCGACCCCGGGTTTTTACTGATCAGGGCCTGCATCCGGGAAAAAATAGAGGTAGAATGTCTTCCCGGACCCACTGCATTTGTCCCGGCATTGGTTAATTCCGGATTCGCCTCCGGCCATTTTGTATTTGAAGGGTTCCTCCCACACAAAAAGGGGCGCCATACACGACTTTCAATACTGGCAAATGAAGAAAGAACCCTGATCTTTTATGAATCGCCCCACCGTCTGGTGAAATCCCTGGTGCAATTATCGGAATATTTTGGTTCCGACAGGTTTGCCTGTGTCTGCCGAGAACTCACAAAAATCCATGAAGAGACCATACGTGGCACCCTGACAGAATTGATTGCCCATTTCGAGACAAAAAGCGTAAAAGGAGAGATCGTAATTGTTGTTGAGGGTAAAAATAAAAAAACTCCCGGTGGAACCCTTACGGTTGTTGGTGGGGATGATGGTGATGGTGGTGACTGGAATGGTCAAAATAACGTTTGATCCTTGGATAAAAAAAAGAAAAAATCAACAACAACCCTCCAAAAACAAAGAGCAATACAACTTTTCCCGTACCTGATAAAACCTGAAAGTCAGTATAGACCATCTTGCCCAATGCTATCGAAATCAGGAGCAGGGCAAAAACCCGAAGAAACCGGTTTGATTTTAAAAATCCATAAACCATTACCAGTATTGCAAATCCGGATACCAGAATGGTAAAAGGGAATCTGTGGTTGGTCCGGGTGATGTCTTCAATCCGCAACCCCTGCTGATAATTCAACAAAACGACCAGATGATCAAATTCCGATAACAGCAGAAAAAGCCCCATCATCATCAAATAGACTTGCATTCCCCGGATCATGGGCTGGTTTTCTTTATGAGCCTGATAGAAATGATAGCTGGTGACCACCAAAAGTGAAACAAGCAAAAAGAGTCCGATATAATGTGCAAAAAAAGGCAACGGTGAAAAGTCATTCCCGAGAAGGGATTCATTGCGCAATTCAAGACATTGAAAGTGAACCAATAAAGGCCATGCCAGGGCAACCAGCAGCGAAATCCACAACGCATTGCGCAAAAATGATGATTGTTGTTTCGCAAGTACCGGAATCAGGATCAGAAAATAAAGAAAGGTATAGATTGACCAGCTCAACAAACGGGCTTCGCCATTTTTCAACCACAACATAAGCAAATAGTTGACGATCCAAAAACCCGAAAGATAAACAACAACAAGAAAAAAACCTTTGTATAGACGAGCATAGCGGTGGCGGCTAAACCATTTCTTTGATAATCCCAAATCCGATTCTCTGACCATTTTTTGGTTAACCCAAATAACCGGAAGAATAAAAATACTTGCAATCAGCCCTTTTTTCAGCAGTTCCGGCGCTTGTAAAAAATCATGCAGAAAAATAGCCGGGAGATAGGAAAATATCCAATCGAAAAAATAGGCGCCAAGCATCAATGCCATCGCGGCCAATGAGATAACAAGACCCCATTTATCCTGTGAAAACCTTGAATAGGCCATCAATAATACCGATCCGATGCCAAAGAAGAGGATCAGATAATTGCATTGGGCCACCAAAGGTAAAGCCAGGCTGATGAAAACCATGCCTGGTAATAGGTATCCGATACGCTCCGTCTCTTTATTTTCAATCCATGCCTGAACAAAAAAAATCTGAATCCCCATCATCAGGGAAAAAAGCCATATCCAATCTTTCCCTCCAAATTTATAAAGCATCCCGGCCACAATAAGAAAATACACGGAAATATTGGCTGCAATTACCAGAATTTCGAAATATCCGGCCGATTTGTGAGTACCCTGGAACCCCCGGGCCAATCCCATGGAATAAAACATGATATACAACAAGGTCGAATAGATAACAAAGGGTAGAATCAGATTTTCATCCGCCCCCACCATCAGTTTTAATCCCCACCATACTGCTATAAATGACCAGCCAAATAAAACATTGAGCCTGCTTGCAAGGGTAGCATGAAGTTGCCGGCCGGCCCAAAACATCAAAACAGAAAACAGAAAGATCAATGGGAAAAGCATATGGACAGGCCATTTGAAACGGGTCGCCGTCAATACCAGAAATGCATAAAAAACCGGGACCAGCAGCCGGGGAATTTCCCTGCGGCGGAAACGGATGGAGAGATAGATGAACAACGATAAAATCAGGCTGGTAACAATACCCCATAAAATTAAAACCCACAAACCTGCAACCGGAACAGTTGCAATGGGTGAAGCCACACCGGGGGTTTGTCCGGATGTTTGTACTATTTTCCCTGTAAAACCAAGGCTATTCAAAAGGTTCATCAGGTCGCCTGCCGATTTGGATGCAACCCAGAGGCTAGCCAGGATAAAAATAAATCCGAGCGCCTTCAGCAGTTGCCTGGATAAAATGGATTCCGACTTGCGGAAAATCCCATGTGTATGCGATGTATGGCTGGTATGCTTTTTTCGCCGGTGCGTATGAACATTTTCTGGTTTCTCCATTCAGGAAAACTTTTTAATACCAGCCCAAAAGTATAAATATTATTGTAATTTTATTCTCAAAATCAGATTATGTGTGGCCGCTACTCCTTTGCGATTGAAGATGCCCTGATCTGGGAACGGTTTGGCGTGAGGGTGCGGACCGCTATTTATAAAGCAAGTTACAATTGCGCACCATCGCAGCAATTAGCTGTTATATCAGAAAAAGAACCTTTGACTTTGAATTTTTTCCGGTGGGGCCTTATCCCCTCCTGGGCCCGCGATGCAGCCATTGGCAATAAAATGATCAATGCCCGATCGGAAACCATCCTGGAGAAACCATCTTTTCATCAGGCTTTCCTGAATCGAAGGTGCCTTGTTCCCGCCGACAGTTTTTTTGAATGGGGGAAAAAACCTGAAAAAACGCCTTACCGCATTCTTTTAAAAAACAGGGATTGTTTCACAATGGCCGGAATCTGGGAACAATGGAAAAACAGCACCGGCGAGGTCATCCGTACTTTTGCAATTCTGACAACCCGCGCCAATCAGCAGATAGCCACCATTCACGACCGGATGCCGGTTATCCTTCACCGGGATGATGAACGTCGGTGGATAACCCCTCAACCTGTTGCTGATTTAATCTCGATGTTAAAACCCTATCCTTCTGAAATGATGGAGGCCTATCCCATTTCAACATTGGTAAATGCTCCTCAAAATAATTCTTCAGAAATCCATAACCCGCTTTCAACAAACCTCTTCTGATTTTTTCCGGTCAACCCAACCCATCAGATAATCATCGTACTGCACCCCCTTACATCGCTGTCGGCAAACCGGCCCAATACCTCAAATTGACCGTTTTCATAGAGCCGCCCCAGGTCCTGTGTGGCTATGAAGCTACAGGAATACTGATTGGCCAGGTCAATGATGTTGATCCCCCCGGTTTGTCCGTATCCTACATAGGATAAAGGATCGTTGGCATCCCGGATCCGTATTTTCATCCAGGGAACGGTTGAAAACAATCCCCTGCCCTTCGACCATGCCTGTGAAAGCAGTTCTGTCATGCCATATTCGGAATAAATGGTGTCAACCCCAAATGCCGATAAAAGAAGGGAATGCAGTTCCTCCCTGGTAATCTCTTTACGCTTCCCCTTCATACCACCTGTTTCTACAACGATCAGCGGACTGTAATCCCCGGGGTGTTTTTCGGCAAACCGGAGCAATTCATAAGTCAACCCGATGAGCATGATGCGCTTGCCCGGGGGACGTCGTTGTTTCAGCCGTGCTGTCAATCCCGAATAATTGGTCAGAAAATAACCATTTTCAGGGCTTAAACTTAAATCCATCAACTGCTGGATCATAAATATCAACGATGATTCGGGCCCCTGCTCGGGAGTCGGTGTCAATGCCAGGAACTGATACTGTTCAGGAGTACCAAAAAAATGGGTAAACCCCTTCAGCAATGAATGCCGGTAAACCGAGAGGTCGGATACAATATGGCGGCTGCGTTTAGCGCCCGTTGTCCCACTGCTTTTAAAAATGACCTGAGGTAAAGCATTTTCACATACGACACGATGGGTCTTAAAAAATTCAATGGGTAAAAAGGGAATCTCTTCCAGCCGGGTGACCATTTGGGGGTTGATCCCGCGTGACTTGACATATTCATGATATACCGCATTGTTTTCGTATTGATACCGAAAGATATCCAACGCCTGAATGATAAATTCTTCTTCCGTATTTATTTCAAATTGAATTTCCTTAAATTCCATCGCTTGTTTTTCAAACAGATAAACTATAATTATCGTAATTTTGTCGACTTGCAAAGGTAACGCTTTACCCATAACGATGAATTTATGTCCCAATTCAACCATTGGCTTCAATACTCAATAGCCGGGATTTTCACATTAGCGGTGATTGTTCTTATAACCTCCTGCATGAAACAGGAGGATTATTCCGATATTCCCGAAATTACGTTTCAGGAGTTTAACCTTGTTTTCGATAACGGAAACGTAGCATCAAAAGGCCTCCTGATCGTCTCCTTTACCGATGGAAATGGCGATCTGGGACTAAGGCCAGGCGATACTTTACCCCCTTTTCAAAAGAACGGTGATTATTATTATAACTTCGTCATTGACTATTATGAAAAACAACACGGACGTTTTGTGAAAATCCCTCTTGATCCCCCTTTCAGCGCCCGAATTCCCTATCTTACCCCGGAATATCCCAATAAGGCGATTCACGGGATCATTGTTGACACCTTACAGATGAACCCTGCGCCGGTTTATGACACCGTTAAGTTCGTCTTTTTTATTTACGACCGGGCGCTCAATAAAAGCAACGTGGATTCCACCCCTCCCATTATACTCAGAAGACCATAACGTCGATGGAAAGGCTATTGGCAAA
The DNA here is from genome assembly GCA_020718225.1 of Draconibacterium orientale. GTDB lineage: Bacteria > Bacteroidota > Bacteroidia > Bacteroidales > FEN-979 > CAIVAT01. The sequence goes on from DYSO01000001.1 coordinate 80,480, forward strand.
CCGAAAATACATCATCATTGGTTTTTTTATTCTGGTTGGCGCCCTCTTCCTGGTCCGGCTATTTTATGTGCAAATTCTGGTAGATAAATACATCCTTTCCGCCAATAACAATGTATTGCGTTATATGACCCAATATCCTGCACGGGGATTGGTTTTTGACCGCTTTGGGAAACTCCTGGTTTATAACGAAGCTGCTTACGACCTGATGGTGGTTCCACGACAGGTCAAAAATCCCGATACTTCAGCCTTATGCCAGCTGATTGGCATCACCACCGTTGAATTCCGGAAACGGCTGGAGAGAGCAAAGCAGTATTCACCTTACCGGCCCTCGATTTTTGAAGCACAAATTACCCGCGAAAATTACGGGTATCTTGAAGAAAAACTTTTTCTTTTTCCTGGCTTTTTCGTTCAGTTACGGACCCTGCGCAAATATTCCTTTCCGGTGGCTGCCCATACGCTGGGATACATCGGTGAAGCAAACCCCGAAGTCATTGCAAAAAACCCTTACTACAAATCGGGGGATTATATCGGGATTAGTGGTATTGAAAAGTCATATGAAGAAATCCTGCGGGGGAAAAAGGGAATGAAAATAAGAGTTTTTGATGTCCTGAACCGGGATAAAGGAAACTTCAGGGAAGGGAAATACGATACTGCTTCAGTGGCAGGAACCGATCTTCATTCTTCGATGGATGCCGATCTCCAGATTTACGGGGAATTGCTGATGACCAATAAAAAGGGGAGCATTGTAGCCATTGAACCATCCACCGGCGAAATTCTGTGTATTGTTTCAAGCCCCTCCTATGACCCCAATTTATTGGTAGGGAACATCAGGAAAAAAAATTACGCGTTGTTGCTCTCCGATACAATATACAATCCGCTTTTCAACAGGGCGCTCATGGCCAGTTATCCCCCTGGGTCCACCTTTAAACTGGTCGACGCCCTGATCGGACAGCAGGAAGGCGTAATCACACCCGATACCCGGTATGGCTGCCCGGGAGGTTTTTCAATCGGTAACGGGAAGATGGTTGCTTGCCATCCCCATCCATCACCCCTCGACCTTGCAGGCGCTATCCAGATTTCGTGCAATACCTATTTTTGCCGGGTATTTAAATCGATCATCGACAATAAATCGTACGTTAATACCCGCACCGCTTTTGAGAACTGGCGTAAAAACATTCTGAGTTTCGGATTTGGAAAAAAATTAGGGATCGATATTCCAAACGAACTAAACGGGAACATCCCGACAGCCAACTTTTACGATAAATATCACGGGAAAAACCGATGGCGTTCAATGACTATCATTTCCCTGGGAATCGGCCAGGGAGAGATCGGGATTACACCCATTCAATTAGCCAATCTTGCAGCCATCATTTCCAATAAGGGATGGTTCTATACCCCGCATATCATCCGTGCCATTGGCAAAAATGACAGTCTGAACCAGGCTTTTATGACCAAACGTCATGTGAACGTTGATCCATCCTATTTTGACGTTGTGATCGAAGGGATGTCGCTGGTCGTCACAGCCGGAACTGCCCGGGGGGCAAAAATCGACAGCATTGTTGTTTGCGGGAAAACAGGCACAGCCCAAAACCCCCATGGGAAAAACCATTCGGTTTTTATCGCTTTTGCCCCTCGTGAAAATCCAAAAATTGCCATATCGGTCGTATGTGAAAACGCCGGTTTTGGCTCTACCTGGGCAGCGCCGATTGCAAGTTTGATGATCGAAAAATATTTGAAAAGAAAAGTAACCCGGAAAGATGTCGAAGAACGAATGATCAACGGGAACCTGATCAACGGAAAATTACCGGAAAGTGAGAGCGGAAAAAGGGATATTTCACAAGATTGACTGGGTATTGGTCGGTCTTTACCTGGCGCTGGTGATTACCGGCTGGTTGAATATTTATGCCGCTGTTTACGATGAATCACACCGGAGTATCTTCGATTTTAGCCAGAAATACGGGAAACAGCTGTTTTTCATCCTTGCTGCCCTGATTCTCGCTTTGGGTATCCTGATCATCGATCCAAAGTTTTTTTCCCAATTTTCCTATTTTATCTATGGATTCTTCGTTTTAGCTTTGGTTGTGGTCATTTTCTCAGGCCGGGAAATAAGCGGGTCCAAAGGATGGTTTGCCATCGGTGGTTTTGGGGTTCAACCGGCTGAATTTGCAAAAATGGCAACAGTCCTTGCATTGGCTAAATTTCTAAGTTCCCTTGATGTAGATATCCGAAAAGGTAAAGATCTTCTCACGGCATCAGCCATCATTTTTATTCCTGCCCTGATCGTGCTTCTGCAACACGATACCGGATCTGCAATTGTGTTTTTTGCCTTGATTATTGTCCTTTACCGGGCAGGGCTCTCAGGATATGTTTTCCTGGCGTTGATTGCCCTGCCGGTTCTGGGTGTGTTGGCCCTGGTCGTCCCCAAAATCATCCTGGCAGGGGCCCTTCTCACACTTACATTGTTGCTGTTGTTATTTATAAAACGACGTTTGAAAAATATCCTGACTCTGGGCGCCGTTTTTCTGGTGACTGTCGGATTTATTTTTTCTGTCGATTACAGCGTGAACCATATTCTTGAAAAACATCAACGCGACAGGATCCATGTCCTTCTCGGGCAAGATATCGACCTGAAAGGGACTGGTTACAATGTCAACCAGTCGCTGATCGCAATCGGTTCAGGGAAATTTTTCGGCAAGGGATTTTTACAGGGAACACAAACAAAATATAATTTTGTCCCTGAGCAGAGTACCGATTTTATTTTCTGTACCATTGGGGAAGAACAAGGTTTTCTTGGCGCCGGACTCATGGTGGCGCTTTATACCCTGTTATTTATTCGCCTCGTCCTTGCCGCTGAGCGACAACGTTCAAAATTTGCCAGATTTTATGGTTATGGCGTTGCCTCCATCTTGTTTTTTCATTTTACCATCAATATCGGAATGACACTCGGATTGCTTCCGGTTATTGGTATCCCGCTCCCTTTTGTAAGTTATGGAGGATCCTCTCTTTGGGCCTTTACCATTTTATTGTTTATCTTTATCCGCCAGGATTCCTTTCGATACCAACTGGTATAACCAAACGACCGTGAAAAAAAAAATTACCTGGGAACAACGGACCATCCATGTGAAAAACATGACCAGCAATTGCTGTATCCATCTGCTGAATAAGGAGTTCTCCACCAACGGAATAAAAATTATCGAAATAAAGATAGGGATCATTACCCTTCAAATTGACCCGAATACCATTGCCTGGAAATCCATTGAAGCAACCCTGGAAAAGTTTGGTTTTGAAGTCATACAACAAAAAGAAAAAATTCTGGTTGAACAAATCAAACAGGCTGTCATTGATCTGGTACATCACAGTACATACAATGCCATGGTCCGAAACTCGGACTACCTGGTTGAACGGTTCGGCATGTCGTACCCTTATATCTCAAGCCTGTTTTCAAAACATGAAAACATTACCCTGGAAAAATTTATCATCCTTCATAAAATCGAAAAAGTTAAAGAACTTATTGAATATGGCGACCTGACCCTGAGCGAGATCGCCTATATCATGGGTTACAGCAGTGTACAGTATCTTTCCACTCAGTTTAAAACCATCACGGGTATCTCTGTCACAGATTTTAAGGCCAATCCTGTAACAGACAGAATATCACTGGATTTAGTCCATCTAAACAAACCCGGATAAATAGGTGAATTGGCCCCGTTGTGAAAATTTTATACAAGATTTTTGGAATTTCATAACATCCGGGCATAAAAACCCTCGTATTATTGCAGCGTAAAAAACCATTAACCTTAAACAGTGAACCCTATGGAAACACCGACTTACAAAATTAAAATTACCGGGTTATTCATCATAGCCTTTTTATTGATTGCCGGCTACACCCAATCACAATCCAATTGTGTACCCGATAGTCTGACTGCCACCAATGTTACTGCTTGTACCGCTGACCTGGCCTGGGCCGGGATCTCCGGACCTACCCATGTACGGTATTACCCCACGGGTACCACCAATTACAAATACAAATTCA
>DYSO01000001.1:84609-94551 GCA_020718225.1 Draconibacterium orientale
CTACCCTGGCCGATACCATTCCGCCCCCAACCTGTATCCCTACCGACCTTACTGCCACCAATGTAACTACTTGTACTGCTGACCTGGCCTGGGCCGGGATCTCGGGGCCTACCCATGTACGGTATTACCCCACGGGTACCACCAATTACAAATACAAATTCACCACCGCCGATCACGTCATGATCGGGCGCCTGCTCCCCGAAACTGCCTACTCCTGGGACCTTAACAACTTCTGCGACGGACATTGGACTGAGTACTCCGGCAATGGCTCTTTCACTACCCTGGCCGATACCATTCCGCCCCCAACCTGTATCCCTACCGACCTTACTGCTACCAATGTAACTGCCCATACTGCTGACCTGGCCTGGGCCGGGATCTCAGGACCTACCCATGTACGGTATTACCCCACGGGTACCACCAATTACAAATACCAATTCACCACCGCCGATCACGTCATGATCGGGCGCCTGCTCCCCGAAACTGCATACTCCTGGGATCTTAACAACTTCTGTGACGGACATTGGACCGAGTATTCCGGCAATGGATTCTTTACTACCCTGGCCGATACCATTCCGCCCCCAACCTGTATCCCTACCGACCTTACTGCTACCAATGTAACTGCCCATACCGCTGACCTGGCCTGGGCCGGGATCTCGGGGCCTACCCATGTACGTTATTACCCCACAGGTACCACCAATTACAAATACAAATTCACCACTACCGACCACATCATGATCGGATACCTGCTCCCCGAAACTGCCTACTCCTGGGACCTTAACAACCTCTGCGACGGTCATTGGACTGAATACTCCGGCAATGGCTCATTCACCACCCTGGCCGATACCATCCCGCCCCCGACTTGTATTCCTACCGACCTTACTGCCACCAATGCAACTGCCCATACCGTTGACCTGGCCTGGGCCGGTATCTCAGGGCCAACCCATGTACGGTATTACCCTACAGGTACAACCCATTACAAATACAAATTCACCACCGCCGACCACATCATGATCGGATACCTGCTCCCCGAAACTGCATACTCCTGGGACCTTAACAACTTTTGCGACGGCCATTGGACTGAATATTCCGGTAATGGATCTTTCACTACCCTGCCGGACATGTATAAATCAGCCATTGTTGATGAAACTGCTGACACCCGGGAATTATCAGGATTAACAGTTTATCCAAACCCGGTCAAAACAGGAACCGTCATTACTTTTACTTCGGAAGACCAAAATGTCTATACCTATCAGATCATGGATATCACGGGCCGGATCATAACAAAAGCAACTTCACAGGCCACAAGCGGCCTCAATACCATTGAACTGGACCTTACCCGTTATTCAAAAGGCATATACCTGTTTAATCTTCAGAAAGGAATTGAAGCCAGGCACATAAAACTAATTAAAGAATAACTGTTTCTTTTACGGAAAAAGGCTGCTGGCAATAATTGTCAGCAGTCTTTTTTTTGAACCATAACCCAATCTCCGGCTAATAATATTATACAAAATAATTTGAATATTATAACTTACGTGTGGTGATTTGGTTGTAATATTGCAAAATAAAAACGGACCGAATAATGGCGTAACCCGTTGAAACAAAACCAACCATCATGAAGCTCAGAAAAAACATTGCCGTCAGTGAGGCCGGACTCCTCTTCAATCCGGTAACAGGAGAATCGTACACCATAAACCCCATCGGGATCGATATCCTGAATATGATACAGGCAGGTAAAACCCGGGAAAATATCTGTGATGCCATTCTCGAAAAATATCTGTGCGACAGAACGACCGTGGAGAATGACTATCAGGATTTCATCGGGCTTTTATCCCATAACCATCTGACCGAACGACATGAAGATAAGGACGCTTAATATCGGAGTTACCGGCCTCAATGCCATCGACAGTCCGGGCCCCGGGGTTTCCGTTATCAGGGCCTTACGAGAGGCGGAGTCATTCAAAGTCAGGATCATCGGATTTTCATATGAATCGCTGGAACCCGGTATTTATATGCACGATCTTGTTGATCGTACATACCAAATCCCATATCCATCCGGAGGAACCGATATCCTGTTAAAAAGGTTAAAATATATCCAGGAGAAAGAACAACTGGATATCATTATTCCCAATTTCGATGCCGAACTTTATTCGTTCATCAAACTGGAAGAAAAGTTGAAAGAGATGGGAATTCACATGTTTCTTCCCACTTTGACACAGTATGAAGAGCGAACCAAGGTAAATCTGAATACTTTCGGAAAAAAATATGGTATCGACGTACCTAAAAGTAAAGCAATCCATGACCTGAATTCAATACACAGCCTGGAGTCTGAATTCTCCTTTCCCATGATCATCAAAGGAAAATTTTATGACGCATCCATTGCATACAACGTTGAACAGATAAAAAGTCACTTCAACAAGATAAGCGCTAAATGGGGACTTCCGATTATCGTACAGGAATTTATCCATGGCACTGAGTTTAATGTGACCGGTCTGGGCGACGGGAAAGGCAAGACCATTGCCGCAGTGCCCATGCGCAAGCAATACATCACCGATAAAGGAAAGGCATGGGGCGGAATTTCCATTGCCGATGAAAAAATGCTTGAGATGACCCGTAAATTTTTAAAAAGCACCAAATGGCGCGGAGGATTTGAACTTGAACTGATGAAAGACAAAGAGGGCAAACTCTATCTTCTGGAAATTAACCCACGGCTCCCTGCCTGGATTTATCTGGCGGTGGGGGTTGGCCAAAACATTCCCGAAGCGCTCGTCAACCTCGCCCTGGGACTTAAAGTTAAACCTTTTTCAGCCTATACTGTCGGGAAAATGTTTATCCGTTATTCCTGGGATATGATCGTTGACCGGGAAGAATTTGAACAAATCAGTATATACGGGGAACTGTAACAGAGATACCAAACATTGAATATCGAATACCGAATGTTGAATATTGAAAAGAATTAATTTAGAAAATAATATATGAGCAAACTTAGGTATGAACGGCCGGTTATCAAAAAACTGGAAGGCGGAATGCCCAATAAATTTGGATTGCGTTCAGAAATTCAGCCCATGCCAACCATTGATGGCAACTCCGTGGCAAATCTGATACAGGATTATGGTTCCCCGTTATTCGTGATTTCGGAAAAAACAATCCGGAGCACCCTGAAAAAAGCAAAAAAAGCCTTTGAAACACAATACCCGAGAGTTCAGTTCGCCTGGTCGTACAAAACAAACTACCTCAATGCGGTATGTAATATTTTCCACCAGGAGGGTTCATGGGCAGAAGTAGTTTCCGGGTTCGAGTACGATAAAGCCATCGCATTGGGTGTCTCAGGGAAAAAAATCATTTTCAATGGCCCGGAAAAAAGTGTCGAAGACCTGACCAAAGCCATTCAGAACGATTCACTGATCCATATCGATCATCTGGACGAGTTTTATACCATCGTAGAACTTGCCGGGACCTTGAAAAAGCGACCCCGTGTTGCCATCAGGGTAAATATGGATACCGGGGTTTATCCCATCTGGGACCGGTTCGGGTTCAACTACGAAAACGGACAAGCATGGGATGCCATCAACAAAATCATGCACTCAGGCAAAATGGAACTGATCGGGCTTCATTGCCATATCGGCACCTTTATGCTCTCCCCTTCCGCTTATGGAATTGCTGCATCAAAACTGGCTGAACTCACCCTGGCGCTCGAACAAAAATTCAACCACGAAATCAAATACATCGACCTGGGAGGAGGTTTCCCTTCAAGAAATACCCTTAAAGGGTCCTATTTACCAGGTATAGATACCAATCCAACATTCGACGACTTTGCAGAAGCTATATCCACGGCATTACTGAACAGCAATTTCAGAAAAGACAAATTACCATTGCTCATTCTCGAAACAGGCCGGGCCCTTATTGATGAAGCCGCTTATCTGCTTGGTTCCGTCATTGCCAACAAACGCTCCAGTACGGGGAGACGGAATACAATCCTTGATGTCGGCGTAAACATTCTCTTTACCTCCTTCTGGTACGATCATAAGATCACCCCCGCTCAATCCTTTTCACAATATACCGAAGAGACTTGTGTTTATGGGCCCCTTTGTATGAACATTGATGTGATCCGTGAAAACACGGAGCTTCCGCTTCTGAACCGTGGCGACCATGTAGTGATCCATAATGTGGGTGCGTACAACCTCACCCAATGGATGCAATTTATTTCACTCCGGCCCAATGTTATATTGATCGACACAAACGAAAAACCACATTTGATCCGTGAAAGAGAGACCCTCGACAACATGAACAATATGGAAAAAATTCCGGATTATCTGGTTAAAATCAACTGAAAACCGGCTCCTGTCCGTTAAGAAACTTCTTTTGCCTTATGGTTGAACCCGAAAGGTTAAAATCCCTGGTCCCTCCTTTTTTATCCGGTGTTGCAAACAGCTATAGTCAGATTTTCTTTTCTGATAACAAGATATTTGCACTGATCCTGATGGTTGTCTCTTTTTTTGATATCTATGCCGGATTAAGCGGAATTATCGCGGTGCTTGTCTCAAACCTGCTGGCTTACTTTATAGGCTTAAACCGTTATAATATTAAACAGGGTTATTATGGGTTTAACAGCCTTCTGGTAGGATTGGGCATCGGATTATACTATGAACCGGGAATGGCTTTTTTCACATTCCTGATATTTGCTTCATTTCTTACCCTTTTTTTTACCGTCGGGCTTGAAGGGGTGATTGGTAAGTATGGGCTGCCCTATCTGAGTTTGCCATTTTTACTTGGAATTTGGCTGGTTTCTCTGGCAGCGCGTCAGTTCACCTCCTTACAGGTAAGTGAATCGGGAATTTATGAAATGAACGAACTCTATGCCTGGGGCGGGCAAACCATGGTCGATGCTTATAATTGGTTCAACAAAATCAACTTACATGAATCATGGAGACTCTATTTTAAATCGTTGGGGGCAATATTTTTTCAGTACCACCTGTTTGCCGGAATTTTAGTTGCCCTGGGACTGATTATTTATTCCCGCATTGCATTCATGCTCTCCCTTCTCGGTTTTTTTTCAGCCTATTTTTATTACCGGTTTATCGGCGCTGATATTACTGAACTCAGCTATGGGTTTATCGGTTTTAATTTTATCCTCACAGCCATCGCCATCGGCGGGTTTTTTATCATTCCATCCTATTGGTCATTTCTTTGGGTTGTTCTTCTTACCCCGCTGATTTCGATAATTTTAACCAGTACATATACTATTTTTGGCCTGTTTCAGCTCTCCATCTTTTCATTGCCCTTTAACCTGATCGTTTTACTCTTCCTCTATTCACTCAAACTCAGGGAGCGGTATTTTACAAAACCGGAACTGGTCGGCTACCAGCAAAACTCCCCTGAGAAAAATCTTTATTCACACTCCAATTACAAGATGCGTTTTGGAAAAACATTTTTTTTCGCATTCGCTCTTCCCTTTTTTGGAAAATGGAGGGTGACCCAGGGACATAATGGCCCTTTGACACATAAATCAGACTGGCAGCATGCCTGGGACTTTGAAGTATCAGACGATGATGGCGTATGCTTCTCCGGAAAGGGTGAAAAAACAGAAGATTATTATGGATACAATAAACCTGTTCTTGCTCCAGCAGGGGGTTGGGTTGAAGAGATAATCGATGGGTTTGAAGATAATGAAATCGGCATCATGGACCTGGAACATAATTGGGGTAACACCATTATCCTTCGCCATTCCGATAAGCTTTACTCCAAATTGTCCCATTTGAAAAAAGGGAGTTTTAAAGTGGTCAGGGGAGAAACGGTTTACAAAGGCCAACATCTTGCCAACTGTGGTAATTCAGGCCGCTCTCCCGTCCCCCACATTCATTTCCAGATTCAGACAACCCCTCACATCGGCTCGAAGACCCACGATTATCCAATCAACCACTATATCCTGCATAGTCCGGATAAATTTGAATTAAAATCTTATCAAATTCCGAAATTCGACGATCAGGTGTCGAATATAAGCCGCAACAGCGCACTCGAAAAAGCATTTCACTTTATCCCGGGCCAGGTTATAAAATATCAGGTTACCGATAGCGCCGGAAATGACCATACGGTTTCATGGGAGGTGCAGGTTGATGCCCTGAACCATACCTGTATCTTTTGCGCCAATAGCCGCTCAAAAGCATGGTTCCATAACGATGGCGACCTGCATTATTTTACCCACTTTGAAGGGGATAAATCCTCATTCCTTTTTCATTTTTTTCTTGCTGCATACAAAGTTCCTCTTGGCCATTACAATGATTTGCTGGTTTCCGATCATTATCCAATCCATACTTTCAATAAACCGCTCCTGATTTTTTTTCAGGACTTCATTGCACCCTTCTGGCTTTTTACCCGTTCAATATATCAGTTACACTACCTGAAAATGGAAGATGAACTCATGCAATCCACCATCCACCTACGTTCGGAAACAAGGGTAAATATCGGAAAATGGAACACAAAACGACTTGATTCCGAAATGTTTATTGGCCCGGATGGAATCGAACGCCTCCTCTTCCGCGATCATGTCAAATCCATAGAAGCGAAATTGATCCCCCAATGAAAATTTTCAAATATCGGTTTCATTTTCTGAAAAAACCCTCATTTATTATGCGGTATTCGTTATTTATCAGGCGATCGGTATCACTCTTTTTGTTTTTCATTTCACTGATGGCCGCCCCCACAGCGAATGCATCCGATAAGCTGGATTTCACTAAAGCCGACCAACTGACCTATCGGCTGTACCAGGAAAAAAAATGGGACAGCCTTATCATCATTGGCAAACAGGCGCTCAGCCAGGATATTGACTACTACTACCTGCGCATTCGCCTGGGTATTGCCTATTTTGAAAAGGGACGGTTTATTATTGCCATCAATCATCTTTCCACAGCCCTGAAGTTTAATACCAACGATCCGGTGGCCCTGGAATACCTCTATTATTGTTACCTCAACTCAAACCGTCAGGCTGAAGCAAACCACCTGATTTCCGCTATGCCTCATGAAATGACCACCTGGCTGAAAATAAAAACCCCGTTGATCCAAGAGATCGGTGTGGAAGGAGGCGCTACCCTTACCCCGACAACCAGCTCTAAAGGCAAACAAAACCAGGGGGTCAAACCCATCTATTCGGAACAGGACCGTTACGGCGACAGTTATTACGGACATGCCGGCCTTACCTTCAATCTCTGGAACAAAGCAAGTCTGAATATCGCTTACAATTATCTCAACTTTTCAAAAACCAAATCCTTTGCCTGGTCATGGATTGATGACCAGCTGGTTTCCAGGGCCAACTGTACCTGGGGATATTATAACCACTACCGCTTCGATACCCTTCAACTGGATACTGTCTTTAACTACCGGATCCATCAAAATGAAGCCTTCCTCGAAGCCCGGATTATATTGCCCGGAAGATTTCGTATTATACCTTCGTTTCATTTATTGCATGTGCGTTACCCGGATATTCAGGCCCATTACCGTTCGCAGACTGTTACAGATACCTTGTACTACGTTACTGCACGGGACACGGCTTACACTTTTCCTTTCCAGCGCTCTGTTTATTCCCTTACACAAAACGACACTTCCTTCTATAATTACGTCGCCGGAATTACCATTACCAAAGACTTTTCTGTTTTTACCCTGGGCCTTTCCGGAAGTTGGTCCAACTTAAACGGGAAAAACCAGGTGCAGACAGGATTGTGGCTGACCTATTATCCATTGGGCAATCTTGATCTTTACGGGAATACAACCATTACCGGATTTTTTCAGGAAAATGAATCCCGGATCCTCCTGAACCAGGCGATTGGCGTGAAAATCACACCGTGGCTGTGGGGAGAAGGAAACCTGCTGTATGGCAATTATACCAATGCCAATATTTATAACGGAGCTGTCGTTTTCAATAACAGCGATAAAATAAATTACCGGCTGGGGGCCAACCTGATTTTTATTCTTTCAAAACATTTCCGGTTTTCGCTCACATACCAGTATTATCGCAAAGAATACCAACAACTCTATTATATTACAACAAATGATCCATTGAGTGGGGAACCGGTAACAATCCCACAAACAAAAAATTATCCTTATTCTACCAATACTATTATCGGAGGAATTACATGGAAACCGTAATGAAAAATCAAAGCTCAAAGATTAAAAATCAAAAATTTTTTAAAATTATTACCGCCCGTACGGTCTTATCAACCATTCAAAAATACAGCATGTTGGTTCCGCAATTTGCTGTTTTCCTGTTTGCTTTTTCGCTCTTCTTTACAATAAACGCCGCTGCTCAGAGTGAAGCAAAAAACCTCCTGATTGCTTTTGAAAACAGCTATTCTATGGAGGCCAAAGCCGATTACTCCAGGGCTATAAAGACACTTAAAGATGTATACCAGGAAAATTCTTACGAAATAAACCTGCGGCTTGGCTGGCTTCATTATCTTGCCGGATTGCACCTGGAATCGATTACCTATTATCAGAAAGCGATAAAACTGAGGCCCTATTCGATTGAACCAAAATTCGGATACGTTTTACCTGCGGCTGCTATGGGCAATTGGGCTCAGGTCATTTATCAATACCAGGAGATACTGAAGATTGATCCGCAAAATACCATTGCCAACTACCGCATGGGTTCCATCTATTACAACAAACAGGACTATCTCCGGGCAGAAAAGTACATTGAAAAAGTTGTTAACCTCTACCCTTTCGATTATGACTCCAATCTTTTATTCGGATGGATCAGTTTCAAACTTGGGAAGCTGCGCGAAGCTAAGGTTTTGTTCACCAAAGTATTACTGAATAAACCCAAAGATGCTTCGGCATTGGAAGGATTATCGTTGATCAAATAATGGAACGGAAGAATGCGAAATACACGCATAGCCGGTCCTTTCTGCTAATTCCCTGAAATAAGTGCGCTGATGGGCCAGGGTACCTGGCTTTGTAAAAAATAGATCGTCAGAGGGTCTGTCTGTTGATATTCGCGATAAAGGCCATCGTTCGATTGGGTGTTCGGAATGGGAACATTTCCCTGCATCAGTCCGGCATATCCGAGAAACCGGAACATATCCCCGGGGGTTTGAAAAGCGATACGGGCAAAATAGATATCGTTATCCGGTTGTGTCAACAAGGTGATGTACATACCAAACCGTACAGTTAAAAATAAATTCTGTAATGGGAACATGCAGTTTTGCATACCAACCGGCCCCTGGATATAAGCCAGATTTTTATATCCTTGCTTCAATGCCGGTAAAGCAAAGGGCTCCGGTAGTTTCAGGGTTTGTTGGGGATTTTTTAACATCAGGGCCCCTGCCACAGAAAGGAAACGTTGCTGTAACCTTTCCGATGCCGATTCTATCGATATCGAAATGTAAAAAACACCATAGGCCGCCTGATACTGAAACAGATTATTGCAACTGAATGCATAAACCGAGTCCCTCTGAATACAACTGAGAATCTTCAGGGAATAGATGCCAAAAGCCTCTTCGGGGCTTCCCATCCTGAAAACTTCAACCTTGACCTTTTCGTTGGCCCAGAGGACATTTTGCACCAGTAAAGATGTAAAACCAAATTCGAGATACAGATCAACATCCGAATTCAGATAATTCCAGATCGCTTCCGCATCGTAGGTTTGAGGAGATGTAACAACAGCCTCCGGGAAATCTGAATTTTCAAGCGCGACAATGGGTTGTGCCGACAACCGGACAGAAATTAAAAATATAAAAAGAAAAACTTTCCTCATTGGGTTGATTTTTGAATACTTTGTCGAAAATTCAAAGGTACATGAAAATCTTTCTGCAAAGATGGTTCATCGGGAACTTTCATTCCGTTGACGATTTTTCTTTGCCGGAATATGAATTTACACTAATTTTCAACCCTGATTCATCAATACTTATAGCAACCATGAAAAAAATGACACTCCGTCCTCAAAATTGTTTAACC
>DYSO01000221.1 GCA_020718225.1 Draconibacterium orientale
ATAATGAAAAGCTAATAGTTTTCAAGGAGTTACAAATTTCAAAATGAATTTTAAAAAGACATTTATTCTACTTGTTTTTCTGGTTTCAGGCTTCTGTGCCATCCCGGTCACGGCCCAACGGGTTGCGCTGGTACTTAGCGGCGGGGGCGCCAAAGGGAGCGCCCATATCGGGGTTATCCGGGCGTTAGAGGAAAAACAGATCCCCATCACCTATATCACCGGTACTTCCATCGGTGCGGTGATTGGCGCTATGTATGCCAGCGGATATTCACCCGATGAGATTGAAAGTTTGATGGTTTCCGAGGATTTTCAACGGTGGATTACCGGGATTGTGGACGACAGGTATATATATTACTACAGGAAAGAAGATCCAAACGCTTCGTGGATCACCACCAATTTTGATTTTAAAAAAAAAATCTCTTCCATTCTTCCCACTCAACTGATTAAAACCCATGAGATTGATTTCCGGCTTATGGAATTACTTGCCCCTTCGTGCGCAGTGTGTAAAAACGATTTTGACAGCCTGATGGTTCCATTCCGCTGTGTGGTATCCGATATCGATTCAACGGAAACATGGGTTCTGGGCAATGGGGATCTGAGTGCTGCTGTCCGCGGTTCGATGAGCCTTCCCCTGATATACAATCCGATCATCATTAATAAAAAATTAGTCTTCGATGGCGGAATGTACAACAATTTCCCGGTCGACGCCGTGATCCGTGAATTCAAGCCCGATGTTGTTATTGGTAGCCGGGTAGCCCAGAGATACAACAAACCGGAACGCGACGATATCGTTTCGCAGATACTTTCCATGCTGATGGAGCGCCAAAACGATACCATTCTCTATCCAAATTCCATCATGATCGTTCCTAACATCCCCGACATCAACTTGCTGGATTTCTCAAAAGCCGCCATCGTGGCCGATAGTGGCTATCATGCTGCCATTCGGAAAATGGACAAAATCCGGGAACTTATTCACGATAGCATCACCCCCGAAACCATGGCACAACGCCGTCGGTTAATGAACCAAAAGAAACCCGCTCTTATCTTTGATTCGATTCATATTTCGGGATTAAATAAAGCCCAGGAGGGATATGTGCGCCATATGCTCAAACACGGAAAAAAAACAGTAGGCCTCGAAGAACTGCGGCGGGAGTATTTCAGGTTCATCGATGAAGGCTTTATAAAAAGTATTTTCCCTGTCGCAAGGTACAATAAAAGGACCGGTTATTATGACCTTTACCTCGACATCCAGAAAACAAACAGTTTCGGGGCCCAGTTCGGCGGAAATTTCTCACTGGGAACCATAAATGAAGCATTTCTTCAATTGCAGTACCGGGTGCTGTGGACAAACGCCATTCAATTTACCGTGAATGGATACTTTGGAAAAATATATAGTTCAGCAAAGGGAGGCGCCCGGATCGACTTTAATTCTTTTAAACCCTGGTTTGCAGAAATCAATTACACATACAATCACTTCAATTATTTTCAAGGCGCCAGTTTTTTCTTCGACGATAAGATTCCAAACTATCTGATTGAAAGAGAATATTTTGGGAATCTCAGGCTGGGAATGCCGGTTTCCAACAGCGGAAAGCTTTCTGTCAACATCTCTTACGCTTTAACCACCGCCAAGTATTATCAGTCGAACTTGTTTTCGAGAAACGACACCACCGACCAGACCAATTTCAATTTTTTCGCACCAACCATGTGTTTCGAAATAAACAGCCTGAACCGGAAACAATTTGCCAATGCCGGGGTGCGTCTTCTGTTGACCCTTTCCTATATAAATGGTATGGAGGTGTGGCTTCCGGGTTCAACCTCAATCACAAAGATCCCGATTACCCAACACCATGACTGGTTCCGGTTCCGGTTGATATACGACAACTATTTCAGTTCGATAGGCCCCCTTAAATTTGGTTTTTATGGTGAAGGGGTCATATCAAATGAACCACTCTTCTCAAATTACACCTCAAGCCTGCTCTATGCACCGGCATTTCAGCCACTACCTGAAAGCCAGACCTATTTTCTGCCCGCTTTCCGGGCAACCAACTTTGCAGCCGCCGGACTAAAAATCGTATTACGGTTGTACAAAAAAATAGAATATCGTTTAGAAGGATACCTGTTTCAACCTTATCAACAAATCAAAGAACACAATGGGACCAACAATCCCTACTTCGGGGATATACTTGCCGATCGCGCATTGATGGCCTCAACCATGGTGGTGTACAACAGCCCGCTTGGCCCACTGAGCTTCGGCGTGAATTATTATGATCAGCAACCCGATCCGTTTTCATTAAATTTCAACTTTGGCTACATCATCTTTAACCAAAGGGCCATGCCCTGAAAAAACCGTCCAATCTGCCCAACCTGTCCAAAGATGAAATTTCACCCCTTCATTCGAAAATATTTGTATTTTCGCATTTTATTTGATCCATCATAACCGGCAATAGTCGGACGCTAACGATTTTTAATTTAACGGATGATTAACTACGAATGAAAAACCTGAAACAAACACCCCGGAATCCTGAAACGGACGACAACTCCGTTCTGGAGGAGCAAACTGTTCCTGTAACCATTGAAACAGAAACAACATTCAATGAGCAACTATCTGAATTACCTCCCGCTGAGGAACCTGTATCAGCTGCGAATACAACCATCACCCAGGTGATCCTGACCGATGCTGACAAATCAGAGGAGTTATCGGAAAACAAAACCGATTCTGTAAATGAGTCAACCCTTGAGCTGGATGATCATTTGGAAGAACGCCCGGAAGAACGCCCGGAAGAACACCCGGAAGATCACCCGGAAGATCACCCGGAAGATCCCCTGAAAGAACACCCGGAAGATCCCCTGAAAGAACACCCGGAAGAACCCTTGGAGAAACCCCTGGAAGAGCGCCTGGAAGAGCTCCCGGAAGAGCGCCTGGAAGAACACCTGGAGGATCCCCTGGAAGAGCGCCTGGAAGAACACCTGGAGGATCCCCTGGAAGAGCACCTGGAAGAGCACCTTGCTGCTTTAAATGAAGCCGTTGCCGAGCAATCCGGATCAGAATCCCTGGTCAATTATGAGCTGTGCACGCGCGATGAACTGGTCGATATTCTTGAAAAAACAGTCACGGAAAGCGATATCAACTCAATAAAAGCCAAGGTTGCCCTGATCAAGGTGGCTTTTCTGAAAAAGAAAAAAGAAGAAAACCTCCGGAAATATGAAAATGCC
>DYSO01000222.1 GCA_020718225.1 Draconibacterium orientale
GGCGGCCATTCGCCCCATGGCGCGAATATCAGACTCATGAAAACGAATAGATATTCCTTTGGACGAAATCAGAAGGATGGTGTCATTCCCGCTGAGAATATGCGCGGCGATGATCTCATCGCCATCGTTGATCGTCAAGGCCCGTTTTCCTCGTTTCATTGGGCGGCTAAATTCCTGGATACTGGTTTTTTTCACTCGACCCGAGCGCAACACCATAAGAATGGTTTTTTCTTCTCCCTGGGCCATTTCGTTGGAAACGGGTAGAATGGCCGCCACCTTTTCACCTTCCGCCAGCTCCAGAAGATTGACAATCGCCTTTCCCCGAGCCGTCCGACTGGCCAGGGGCAGGGTATACACCTTCCGCCAGAAAAGTTTTCCATGATTGGTGAAAAAGAGGAAGGTATCAAGGGTGGAGGCCACAAAAAGATTAACAACAAAATCCTCCTCGACATTGGCGACTCCCCGAACCCCTTTACCGCCACGGCGTTGTGAACGATACAGGTTGACCGGATTGCGTTTGATATACCCGGAATGGGTGATTGTGACGGCCATATCTTCCGGCACAATCAAATCTTCCGGTAAAATTTCATCAACGGCATCTATTATTTCCGTTCGTCTTTTATCACCATAGGTTTCTTTTATTTCAACAAACTCATCCCGAATGATTTGCATGACCAGGGCCTCATCGGCCAGGATTTTCACCAGTCGGTCAATTTCCAGCATAACCTCGTTGTAATCACTGATAATTTTATCCCGTTCCAAACCTGTCAAGCGTTGGAGACGCATTTCCAGGATGGATTGCGCCTGTATTTCAGAAAACTGAAAATTGGCGATAAGATCTTCTTTGGCATCGCTGGGGGTTTTGGCAGCTCTAATTAACTGAACCACACGATCAAGATTATTTATAGCAATTTTAAGCCCTTCCAACAAGTGAGCTCGTTCTCTGGCCTTCGTTAATTCAAAGACGGTTCGTTTATAGATAATGGTTTTTCGATGGAGAAGAAAATGTTCCAATATCTGTTTCAAGTTTAAAACTTCGGGCCGATTATTAACAATAGCCAATAAAATAATCCCAAAAGAGCGCTGCAAGGGAGTCATTTTATAGAGCTGATTAATAACGATATCCGGAAATTCGTCCCTTTTTAGCTCCAGAACAATTCTCATCCCCTGACGATCTGACTCGTCACGAACCTCGGCGATGGATGTGATTTTCTTGTCCTTGACCAGTTGGGCTATTTTTTCCACCAGGGTCGCCTTGTTCTGCTGGTAGGGAATCTCACTGATAATAATGGCCTCGTTTCGGCCATCCTTCATCTTTTCCACATGGGTTCGTGAACGCATCAAAACACTGCCACGACCGGTTTCATAAGCCTCTCTTATGCCCGAGCGCCCGCAAATAAGAGCGCCAGTGGGAAAATCAGGGCCGGTAATGTGATGGATAAGTTCATGAATGGTTATGGAAGGATTATCTATCAGGGCAATAAGCCCATCCATAACCTCGGTTAAATTGTGAGGAGGTATGTTGGTTGCCATCCCCACCGCAATGCCAGAAGATCCATTAATTAATAAATTTGGGATTTTGCTGGGCATAACCGATGGTTCCACCATCGAGTTGTCATAATTGGGGATAAAATCAACCGTCTCTTTGTCTAAATCAGCCACAACCTCCCGGTCAATCCTGGTCATGCGCGCCTCGGTGTAACGCATGGCAGCCGGGGAGTCCCCATCCATTGAGCCAAAGTTTCCCTGGCCATCAACCAGAGGATAACGCATGGAAAACCATTGGGCCATTCGCACAATGGTATCATACGCGGCCGTATCACCATGGGGATGATACTTACCGATAACATCACCGACAATTCGCGCTGATTTTACATAGGGACGATTATAGAAAACACCAAGTTCCCGCATGGCAAACAGGGCCCGACGATGAACAGGTTTCAGACCATCCCGAACATCAGGTAAGGCCCGCCCGACAATGACACTCATGGCATAATCGAGATAGGATTTTTGCAACTCTTTTTCAATGGAAATGGTTGGTTTATTTTCCTGCGTATTTTCACTATTCATAAAATTTTACACCAAAGAAGATTCACAGAGACCAAACCATCCGTCCTGGATTCAAAAGAAAGATTGTCAACTTCGTCAAACCCCAATGAAGGGGACAAAGCTCCACATCAAAAAATGCCGCAACCCGCTAAATATCTAAAGAGGTTACCTCAAGGGCATGATTCTGGATAAACTCCCTTCGTGGCTCTACCTTATCACCCATGAGAGTGGTGAACATATCATCAGCCTGTTCCGTATCATTGATGGTGACCTGAACCAGAACCCTCTTTTCAGGATTCATGGTTGTATCCCAAAGTTGCTCAGGATTCATTTCACCAAGACCTTTATATCGTTGCAAATGGCTCCCCTTAAATGTTTCATTTCTCACCGCCAGCAGCATTTCTTGCCAGTTACTTACTTTGATTCCACTATCCTGACCGGCGCTCTGTTTTTTGATGAGTGTAAATTCCTGTTGCAGAAGGGTTTCAATAAATGGAAAAACCGTAAGCGCCTTTCGATATTCAGGGATAAGGGGGATATGGGGCCCCACAGTCGCACTAATGTGTTTTTTCCCCTTGAGAGCAACATCAGCTTCAAAACAGTTTGATCGCCAACGACAGGAACGAATTGGACTTATAACAAAATCTTTTTCAGAAAGTTGTTCCAAGATGCCCTGTACAAATGAGTGATCGCTAAATTGATCTGCTGAATGAATATTGTTGCGAAGAAGGAAAAAAAGTAACTCTTCCCAAATATTCATTCGTTCCAAATAGGAAACAATTTTTTGATAGAAAGAGAGTTTTTGTAATTTCTCCGCCAACAGATTTCCGGCAATAAGGGTTTTGTCTTCTCTCTCTTCGGTTTGAATTTCAAAAAGCTGACACGCCTCTTGATACAAGTAGTTATTTAACTCGTCATCCTCTAAAAAATATTTTTCTTTTTTCCCTTTACCCAATCTGTACAAAGGGGGCTGCCCGATATAAACAAAACCGCCTTCAACCAGAGGAAGCATCTGCCGGTAAAAAAAGGTCAGCAATAATGTACGAATATGGGCTCCATCAACATCGGCATCGGTCATAATGATGATTTTATGATAGCGCAATTT
>DYSO01000067.1 GCA_020718225.1 Draconibacterium orientale
TCTTCAGGATTTCATGCACGCTATGTACAATGTACCGCACCACTGGTTCCGGTGTATAATACACACCCCGTTTCTCGCGGGTGGTCGGATCGTATTCACCGAGGAAAGTTTCATAGAAATGCACGATGGGGTCGTCGCCTTTGCCGGCTTTGTAATAGCTGCGCAGGATATTGTTGACATCGGCCGCGTTCAGCACTTCGGCAATGTCGTCGACCATTACCTCCATGTGCTTGGGAAGATCGCCTTGTGAAACGAATTTGAACACATTTCGCAGGATGCCAATGGTTTTGGGAATCAGATCGTAGGCTAATTTGCGGTTAAATCCATTGGCGCTCCGGGTACGTGCGGCAAACATGCCATAAGCGATGGTTTGGGAAAAGAGGTCGGCAAAATCTTTTTCGGTGAGATGGGAGATGAGAAATTTCTTAAAGGTTTCATAAAACCCATACAGTTCGCCTTTCCTTTTTTGCTGCTGTTCCATCTCCATAGTGATCACCTCGTCGCGCAAAAAGCGTGTACGAATGGCAAGTTCCCTGGCCAATTGTTCGGCTGTGGTGACTTTCGGCAGTGAAAAGGCGAAGAACTTTGAGAGCAGGGAAACAAATTTTTCTTCATTTTCAATGGGAGGAGGAATTCCTTTTTTAGCCAGATTGGAGCGGGCAACAAAGGTTTTATCGATCATTATGCCTGAGCGGTAGAGGCGGAATTCAAAGAAATCGGTAAGAATTACGTTCGGGAAAGTTTTTAAATACCGTTTCAGTTGTTCCGACCTTTCAATCACATCCAGGTTTTCGCCCGGCTTCTTTGCTTCAATATAACCGACAATATTTTCCTTGCCGTCCCAAACCCTGAAGTCGGGGTTGCCGGCATCGGTTTTCTTGGGGAGGGTGGTAATTTGGGTTTTTGTTTTACCAATATGTTGGGCAAAACCATCCAGAAAATTCGAGAAGTGGGGGTAGTAGCTTTCTTCCCTGGCATCTCCCTGCAAGGTTGTTTTAATAATTTGTTTCAGGTATTCCTGTATCATAAAAAAAACCCGGAAATTGTTGTCGATGGCGTTCCCAATACCCATGCAAATTACAACAAATATCGGATGATATTGAGATTTGTAAACCGTGAATTGAAAATAAACGTACTTTTGTTATCGTGATAATTGAAACCAGCCATTAATATCGCAAACCTGCTGTATTCAGTATCTCAAACGGAAACCCTCTTCATGCGAAAGGATGGCACAATACTTCTTTTTTTTATACTGTTTTCGTATTGTTTATACGCGCAGGATGATCTGAACAAGAAGGGTTCTGCTTATTGTTCGATGAAAAAAAGCAATGCCCCTGTAGTTTTAAAAAGGTTGTCTGACAACCGCGTTGTAGCACATCCATTCAACGTACTGAAATATACCCTGGATCTAAACCTTTATCAATGCTACCTTGCCCCCTACCCCAAAAGTTTTAATGGTTCAAACATCATCCGGTTCAGGGTTGATTCAACCCTTGACAACATTCGGCTAAATGCTGTCAATTCATCCCTGATCATTGATTCCGTGAGTCTTGCAGGTGTTTCATTTTTTCATACCGGCGATACTTTGACCATTCAACTGGACCAGACATATCCTGTTGGTGATACGGTGGATGTTAAAATTTATTATCGCCATCGTGACGTTCACGATTATGCATTTTATGTTAATTCCGGCATGCTTTTTACCGATTGTGAACCGGAAGGGGCCCGCAAATGGTTCCCCTGCCAGGACAGACCATCCGATAAAGCGCGTCTGGATTTGACTGCCAAAGTCAGGGCCGGTGTAAAACTGGGTTCCAACGGGTATCTTGCCGATTCTGTTTTGGTTGGCGACACTTTGTGGTACCATTGGGTTTCCGATGAAAACATTGCCACTTACCTCGTGGTGTTAAGCTCTAAAATCAATTATAATCTGGATATTATTTACTGGAATAAAATAAGCAATCCGTCCATCAGAATACCATTCCGGTTTTACTATAATCCGGGCGAAGACCCTTCAGCAATTAAAAACATTCTTCCGGTAATGGTTACCTGGTATTCCCGGAATTTTACCGAGCATCCCTTCCCAAAGAATGGATTTGCCACATTGAACAGCGATTTTTCCTGGGGAGGTATGGAAAATCAGACACTCACCAGTCTGTGCCCGGGATGCTGGAACGAATCACTGGTGGCACACGAATTCGCCCATCAGTGGTTTGGCGATATGATTACCTGCCGCACCTGGGCAGATATCTGGCTGAACGAAGGCTTTGCCACATGGGCAGAAGCATTCTGGTATGAAAGCTATGCCGGATATGATGCCTATAAAGCCGATATCGACCAGGATGCTACAGACTATTTAAACAGCAATCCGGGGTGGCCCATCTCTGATCCCGACTGGGCAATCAATACCCCCGCATCCGATGTTTTGTTTAATTATGCCATAACTTACGCCAAGGCAGCTTGCGTTCTGCATCAACTGCGTTATGTTTTGGGCGATACCCTTTTTTTTAAATCCATCCGGGCCTATTGTGACAATCCAGACCTGAAATTTCAATCGGCTTCCATCCATGATTTCAACCAAACGGTAAATCAGGTTACAGGCGAAGATTATAACTGGTTTTTCGAGGCATGGATATTTCAGCCCAACCATCCGGTTTATCAAAACACCTACAATTTTCAAAATGGCGGAAACGGCCAATGGGAGGTGCGCTTTTTTGCAAGACAGGTACAGTCAAATGCTGGTTTCTTTAAAATGCCCTTTGAAATCAGCGTTCGTTTCCACGACGGTACCGATACCCTTGTGAGGGCCATGAATGATATCAACAACCAGCAATTTGTCTGGTTTTTCAATAAGCAACCAGCGCTATTGCAATTCGACCCTCATCATCAAATCGTTTTAAAAGGAGGAAGCACTGCGTTGAATGTTGAAAAACCCCAATACAAAAACCCGGTAGCCAGCCTCTTGCAGAATACCCCCAACCCGGTATCAGGGAAAACAGTCATTCATTATACCATTGCTGAAAACAGAGAGGTTGCGCTTGATGTTTTTAATGGGACAGGGGGAATGGTTATCAAAGGGGAAAATGCATTTCACATTGCCGGGGAATACCAAATAACACTCGATTTTTCTGATCTTCCGTCGGGGATCTATTTCTATAAACTCACAACCGGGGACGAAACAATAACTAAAACATTAATGGTAACCAAAAAATAATTATCATGGTATCAAAGTCATTTTTTACTGGAGTTTTTTTTGTTTTCATGATGCAACAGTCCCTCGCCGGAAATTCAGGGCCAACGGTTGACACTGCCCGTTTTTACATGGAACACAGTTATGATGTTCAGAAATACACCTTGAATATCGATCTCTATTCATGTTACTCATCCCCCTACCCCAGATCGTTTACGGCAAGTTTAAACATTGCCATCAGGGTAGATTCGACGCTGAATACCATCCGGTTGAACGCGGTTAACAATTCCCTCGAAATCGACTCTGTGGGCTTTCCCGGTATCGCGTTTACCCATATCAACGATACGGCCAATATTGTTCTGGACCGTATCTATTTACCGGGTGAGTTTCTTTCGGTTGACATTTTTTACAGACACAGGAATATATTTGATCATGCATTTTATGCCGGATCCGGGTTTGTTTTTACAGATACCCCTCCGGAGGGGGCCCGGAAATGGTTTCCTTGCTGGGACAGGCCATCCGACAAAGCCAAATGGGAAGTTACGGCCAAAGTTCCGGCAACAGCCCGTTTGGGTTCAACCGGTTACCTTGCCGATTCTCTCGTTAATGCCGATACCCTCTGGTACCATTGGGTTTCTGAGTATCCGGTTGCCACCTATCTGATTACCCTGTCATCGAAGACAAACTGGCTGGTCCACACCGATTATTGGCACAAATTGGAGAATCCCGATGACAGTATCCCCATCCGTTTATATTATAAACCGGGCGAAAACCTGAATACAGTTAACAATGTGATTCAACCCATTACTGATTTTTATGCCGGAAAGTTCGGGGATTATCCTTTCGAAAAAATCGGATTTGCCACCCTGAGCAGTTCCTTCCCATGGGGAGGAATGGAAAACCAAACCCTGGTGAACCTGATGCCCGGTGGTTACAATGATGCCAATCTGATAGCCCATGAACATGCGCACCAATGGTTTGGCGATCTGATTACCTGTGGGACATGGGCTGATATATGGCTGAATGAAGGTTTTGCAACCTATTGTCAAAACCTTTGGGTTGAACATTCGGAAGGATACGATATATATAAGGCAAGCATGAATTCGGTGGCGAATTATTATCTGTCCACCAATCCGGGGTGGCCGTTGTACCATCCTGAATGGGCTATTCATACCCCTTCAGGCAGTCAGTTGTACAACCAATCGATTACCTACAACAAAGGTGCTTGTGTGTTGTTCCAGTTGCGGTATGTCCTTGGGGATTCACTTTTTTTTGCTGCCCTGGGCGATTATGCTTCCGATACAGGTTTCATGTTCAGGACGGCCATAACGGAAGAATTTGTCGCAAAAATGAATGCAGCCACGGGCCAGGACCTGAACTGGTTTTTCGACGAATGGGTTTACGCCCCAAACCATCCGCTTTATCAAAATACCTTTGAAATAATTCCATTAGATACAGAAACATGGAAGGTAAAACTGGTGATCAATCAGGTGCAGACAAATACCCTGTTTTTCACCATGCCTGTGCAGGTTGAAGTTTCATTTACAGATGGTACCGATACCCTGGTACAGGTTATGAACAATTCAAACAACCAGGTTTTTGAAATGGTTTTTGGGAAACAACCGGAAAACCTTATTTTTGATCCTTACAGAAACATCTTGCTCAAACAGGCGACAACCATTGTGGGTACCAAGGAAACAGAGAAATCAACCGGAAATAAGCTATATCAGAACAAACCCAACCCCTTTCGGGAATCCACTTCCGGGGCATTTCAGGTTGCCACCACAGAAAAAGTCGTAATTTCGGTAACCGATTCCAATGGGAAAGTCATTTCTGTTCCCATCCTGGGTATTTATGATCCCGGATATTACCGGTTTGAGTTTCAAAGTCCTTCACTTGCACCAGGCATCTATTTTTTAAAAATGGAAGCAGGTTCATTTCAGGATACACGGAAGATGATCCTTGTCCGGTAATTATTTCCGTTTGTATTCAAAGTTGACCGGGTCTTCCACCTTTTCGTCAAGCAACGCCAGCAGATCAATTTCTTTCATTTCACCGATATAGTGGAAATCCAGTCCCTGGATATATGCCGCTTTTATTTCCTCAATATCCTTTTGGTTGTCTTTCGACAGGATGATATCCGTAAGGTTGGCCCTTCGGGCAGCAAGCATTTTTTCTTTAATCCCCCCAACAGGCAGCACCTTTCCCCGAAGGGTGATTTCTCCTGTCATTGCCAGGCGGGGCCGGACTTTACGCTGTGTGAAAGCGGAAGCCAGCGCTGTAAACATGGTAATTCCTGCGGAGGGGCCATCCTTGGGGGTAGCTCCTTCAGGGACGTGAATATGGACATTCCAATTCTGGAAAATATCCGGGTCGATATTAAAAACTCCGGAATGGGCTTTGAGATAGGCCAGGGCAATAGATGCTGATTCTTTCATTACATCTCCCAGGTTTCCGGTCAGGGTTAGTTCTCCCTTCCCGCGGCTCAGGCTTACTTCCACAAACAGGATTTCTCCCCCGGTCATGGTCCAGGCCAGGCCGGTAACCACGCCGGCAATGTGGTTCGAAATATATTTTTCAACCTGGAATACCGGGATTCCCATGATGGCCTTTAAATCAGCATTATCCAGTTTTTTGGAAAACTTTTCCCCGTTAACAATCAACCTTGCCTTACCACGGATGATTTTTGCAATGCTTTTTTCCAATGACCGTACACCCGATTCCCTGGTGTAATCCTCAATAATTTTTTGCAACACCTCCCTGGAAAAAGTTAATTGGTTTTTTTTAACCCCATGTTCACGCAATTGTTTAGGTACCAGGTGACGGGTAGCGATTTCAACTTTTTCTTCCATCAGATAACCGGGAATATCGATAATTTCCATGCGGTCGCGCAATGCCGGATGTATGGTATTGAGGGTATTTGCGGTAGCAATGAACATAATGCGTGAAAGATCGTATTCCACCTCCAGAAAATTATCATAAAAAGCCACATTTTGCTCCGGATCGAGCACTTCAAGGAGCGCTGCCTGTGGATCGCCATTGATGTTCATTCCCATGACTTTATCGATTTCATCAAGAACAAAAACGGGATTGGATGATTTAACCTTTTTAAGTCCCTGCAAAATTCTGCCAGGCATGGCCCCGATGTATGTTTTCCGGTGTCCCCGGAGTTCCGATTCATCGCGCAGTCCACCGAGCGACATGCGTGTATATTTTCGTCCTAAGGCACGCGCAATGGATTTCCCTAATGAAGTTTTTCCAACACCCGGAGGGCCAACCAGGCAAAGGATCGGGGATTTCAGGTCTTTTTTAAGTTTGATCACGGCAAGATATTCGATGATCCGCTCTTTAACCTTTTCGAGTCCGTAATGATCTTCATCGAGGATTTTCATCGCATTGTGGAGGTCCAGGTGATCGTCGGTGTATTCTCCCCAGGGCAACTGGACAAGGGTTTCAAGATAATTTACCTGGATGGAGTATTCTGCGGCCATCGGGTGCATGCGTTGCAGTTTGCCCATCTCTCTTTCAAACACCTCGTGTACCTCTTTAGACCACTTTTTATTTCTGGCCTGGTCCCGCAGAATATTGACTTCCTGTGCATTGGGGCTTCCTCCAAGCTCTTCCTGGATGGTTTTAAGCTGTTGGTTTAACAGAAAGTCCCGTTGTTGCTTATCAAGATCGGTTTTAACTTTATTTTGAATCTGCTGTTTCAGATCGATCATTTGCAGATCTTTGGAAAGTTGCATTAAAACCTGGTTTGCGCATTCTTCCAGATTGGAAACCTCGAGTAATTTCTGTTTTTCATTTACATCAATGGTCAGGTTTGATGATATAAAATGGACCAGAAAAGATGGGCTTTCAATGTTTTTTATGGCAAAAGCAGCTTCTGAAGGAAGGTTGGGCGACTTTGTAATAATCTGGACGGCGAGATCTTTCAGGGAGGCGATAAGGGCATGAAACTCACCATTATCCTTGGGGATATCAATGGATGTTTCAATTGCAGAGACCATTGCCATGATGTAGGGTTCTGACTGGATCATTTCAGTGATCCGGAACTTTCTTTTTCCCTGAATGATGGCAGTATTGCTGCCATCCGGCATTTGTAAAATTTTCAGGATATAAGCGACAGTACCCACCGTATTCAGGTCTTCAAATTCTGGATCTTCGATGTTGGAATCTTTTTGTGCAACCACGCCAATGATCCTTGTCCCCTTATAATATTCGCGAATAAGCTTGATCGACTTGTCGCGCCCAACGGTAATCGGGATAACCACGCCGGGAAAAAGGACGGTATTCCGTAAGGGCAGAATGGGTAGTACTTCAGGGATATCTTCCGTATTCATGGCAACTTCATCTTCGGAAGAGAGCAACGGGATGAATTCAGTTTCGGAATCGATAAGATCGGACAGGACTATTTGATTTTTTTCCATTGAGTTCAATTATCGGTAAGTTAAAATGTCAAAAAACCCTGATAAAAAACCAGGGTTTGGGCAATGACAAGATTTGTGCCAGGAATGTGAATATGGCTTACAGGTATTTATTTTTCAGTGTAAGATTGTAAACGCACGTCAGAAGATCTTTTTCAACCTGGTCAAAGGTCCGGCGCCTGCGTGAGAATACAACTTCAGCCACCTCAAGCGCCTTTTTAATGTTAAAATTGGTATGGCCGGCGGTACCACCCCAAGTAAAGCTTGGTATGAAATTCCGCTGGAATCCGGATCCGAAAATATTTGCGCTGACACCAGTTACCGTACCGGTGTTGAACTGGGTATCAATGGCACACTTTGAATGGTCACCCATGATCAAACCACAAAATTGCAGGTGGGTATTGACAAATGTCTGTTTGGCATAGCTCCACAACCTGACATGATCGTATGTATTTTTCAGGTTTGAGGTATTGGTATCGGCCCCGATATTACACCACTCCGCAATGACAGAATGGCCGAGGAAACCATCGTGGGCTTTATTTGAATAACCAAACAGGACGGAATTGTTAACTTCACCGCCAACCCGGCAATAGGGGCCAATGGTGGTTGGCCCATATATTTTTGCTGCCATTTTAACCTGCGCCCCTTCGCAAAGGGCAAATGGGCCACGGATCATGCTGCCTTCCATGATCTCCGCGTTTTTCCCGATATAGATCGGCCCGTTTGAAGCGTTAAGCACGGAACATTCAATCTTTGCCCCTTTTTCAACAAATATCCGATCCTCCTGAAAAACCCGGTTCGTATTACTGATTACCTGTGATTTCCGGCCTTTTGTCAGGATTTCAAAATCGTCCTGAAGGGCAATTTCATTTTTCGAGAAGATTTCCCATGTATGGTTAATTTTAATCGGTGGCGTTGTAATATTGATTTCTTCAATACCTTCAGAAGCGGGTTCCCCCAACCTATCCAACTCTTCCTCCATGACATGCAATGCAATAATGGTATCGTTGCAAACGACAATCTGATTGGGCTTCAATTTTTTTATTGCAACCACAATTTCGTCGTTGGGACAAACAGATCCGTTGATCAGTATATTTTCACGTTCTCTGACAATGGGAAATTTGTTTGAGAGATAACCATCGGTGAGGGTTGAAGTGGTTGCTTTTAATCTTTTTTCCCATTTTTCACGGATGGTTAAAATGCCGGTCCGGATATCAGCAACCGGCCTCATAAAAGTAAGAGGGAGCAGGTTTGTCCGGACAATGCTTTCATCAAAAAGAATATAATTCATATTGCTGCAGATTACACTTCAATGGATAAGAATCAGCTTGTAAAGTTAGGAAAATATATAAATAAAAAAAAGCCTGCCGGACAAACCGGAGGCTTTATAAAAAATGGTCCGACAGTTTATTTCGCAGTATTCCTGTCTATGTGTTTTTGGTAACGGCTCTTGAATTTATCAACACGGCCTGCAGTATCTACCAGTTTCATTTTACCGGTATAAAATGGATGGGAAGTGTGCGAAATTTCAAGTTTAACCAACGGATACTCCATTCCGTCTTCCCAAACAATAGTCTCCTTGGTTTTAACTGCCGATTTGGTAAGAAAGGCATATTCGTTCGAAATATCTTTGAAAACTACCAGTCTGTAATCCTTCGGATGAATATCTTTTTTCATTGCAACAGGGTATTATTATTAAATATGAGGGCGCAAAAGTAATGATTTCTTTTTGAACTACAAAGCTTTTTTATTGAGAAAAACAGGAAAGTAAAAAATTCATGGTATCCACATGGTCCGAATA
Source organism: Draconibacterium orientale (assembly GCA_020718225.1). Lineage (GTDB taxonomy): Bacteria > Bacteroidota > Bacteroidia > Bacteroidales > FEN-979 > CAIVAT01. The sequence continues at coordinate 9,419 of DYSO01000067.1, forward strand.
ATCCCATAAAGCAGGAAACTGTGTCTTTCCGGGCAAAACCGTTGAAAATGGAAGATGATTTTCGGAAACAATGCATTGAATGGAATTAAAATTGGCTTGAATACCGGTCGTAACATCATCCAAATTATTGTAATATTGATAATTAAGAACAGCAATCGGAGAATGGACCGATGGGTCTTCCCGAATCAGCAGTAAACCGGTATCAAGGAAAGGGATTTTGTTCATTAAAAAAATTGACTTCCGGTAATTATAATTGTTTGCATATTTGTGATGGTCGATCAAATGGGCAAAGGAAGCGAGCTTTTCTTTTAATTTATCAAAATTATAACCTGCCGGAACATAGATCTTGGAAACACTCCTGCAACCCATTCCAAAATAGAGCATGATATCGGTTGCTACCCTGCCCAACGACACGTCGGTTTCACTTCCGTCAAGGAAGGCTACACCATTCCGGTTTTTTCGTATGATGTGGGGATACTTGCCGAAATAATAATCGAAATATCGCGAAGTATTATCATTTCCGGTGGCAATCACTGCATCGAAATTTTCAAGTTTCCCATCCATAAATTCAATTTTCTCCCTCCAGCGGGGATCGATCTGAACAAGGATTTCAGCCATAGCAGGGATTAAAAATCTATCGGAAGATGACAATCTGGCTTTTATTTTATATCCGGCCATTAAAACACAAAAAAAGTCATGGAACCCCACGGCGGGAACGTTTCCAGCCATAACAACCCCGATGGCGCCGGTTTTTTTCAGGGATTGAAGGCCGGATAAGTAGGTACCTGCCCATTGAAGCAGATTTTCTTTTTCTAACGCCTGACCCAATGAATTTAACGACAACGTGATAAACTCAGGGATGAACCATGGGTTTTCGGACGATGCCCGATGAGATGCTTCCGAAAGCATCCGGACAAAAGGATGGTTTTCATCCTCATCACGGTTACGCAGGAAAGCGCCCAATTGGAGAAACGAAGAGATCCGGCTGTCAATATCCATGGATTAAATTTTTCACAAAGGTAATTGAATAAAAGTTGAATGAAAGCACACGGCAGGATTCAAAAAGGTCAGAGATTTGGTTTATGGTAATTTTATTTATATTTGTGATTTAACAATTAAATGTTTTACTTTGTTTTTTAAATAGGATCACTCACTATCTTTAATTGCATAACTGTAAAAACTTTTTTTATGAAAAAACACAATTTTAATGCCGGCCCCTCTGTCCTCCCACGCGTCGCCATCGAAAATTCAGCAAAGGCTGTTCTTGACCTTAACGGAATCGGTTTGTCCCTTTTGGAGATTTCACACCGTAGCAAAGATTTTCAAGCCATTCTTGATGAAGCAATGGCTTTATTCAAAGAACTTTTAGATATCCCTGCCGGTTATCAGGTTATATTTTTAGGTGGGGGTGCAAGTATGCAATTCTGCATGATCCCCTATAATTTTTTAAACAAAAAAGCCGGTTACCTGGAAACTGGCGTCTGGGCTGAAAAAGCAATCAAAGAGGCAAAATTTTTCGGGGAGGTTGACATTGTTGCTTCCTCAAAAGATAAGAATTTCAGCTACGTTCCCAAAGGTTATACCATACCTGCGGATATTGATTATTTTCACATTACAACAAACAACACCATTTATGGCTCCGAAATCCGTTGCGACATCGACAGCCCTGTGCCTCTGATTGCCGATATGTCGTCGGATATCCTCAGCCGCCCTGTGGATATTTCAAAATATTCACTCATCTATGGAGGGGCACAGAAAAACCTCGGCCCTGCCGGTGTTACTTTTATCATTATCAAAGATGGAATTCTTGGAAAGACCGACCGGAAAATCCCTTCAATGCTCAACTATGCCACCCATCTGAAGGAACCTTCCCTGTATAATACCCCTCCGGTATTTGCGATCTATACCTGCCTTGAAACACTACGATGGATCAAAGGTCTTGGCGGGATCAAAACCATTGAATCGATGAATATCAAAAAGGCAAACCTGCTCTATGATACCATTGACAACAGTAAGATGTTTGTGGGTACCGTTGAAAAAGAGAGCCGCTCCATCATGAACATCTGCTTTGTCATGAAAGATCAATACAAAGAGAAAGAAGATGCCTTCATGGAATTCTCCAAAACCAAAGGAATTCTTGGGATCAAAGGTCACCGCTCTGTGGGTGGGTTCCGTGCATCAACATACAATGCGCTTCCCATTGAAAGTGTTCAGGCGCTGGTAGATGCCATGAATGAATTTGAAAAAAACAATCTTTAACCATTGAAATCATCCCCTAAGTATCTTACATAAAAATTATCCATATGACAAAAGTATTGATTGCCACCGATAAACCATTCGCCCCGGTGGCAGTAAAAGGTATCCGTAAAGTTACCGAAGAGGCCGGATTTGAGTTGGTTCTACTGGAGAATTATACCAGTCAGGACGATTTCATTAAAGCAATAGATGATGTAGATGCAGTGATCATCCGCAGCGATAAAGCCACGAAAGAGGTCATTGATGCCGGCCGGAAATTAAAAATTATAGTCAGGGCTGGTGCCGGATATGATAATATTGACCTTCAGGCCGCTACTGCCAAAAATGTGGTGGCTATGAACACACCCGGCCAAAACTCAAATGCTGTTGCTGAACTTGCCCTTGGCATGATGGTTTATTATGCCAGAAATTTTTATAACGGAAAATCAGGATCGGAACTGATGGGAAAAAAACTGGGTATCCACGCTTATGGTTTCGTCGGGAAAAATGTAGCCCGCATTGCCAAAGGATTCGGCATGGATGTTTATGCATTTGACCCCTTTATCCCCAAACAGGAGATTGAAAAGGATGGGGTAAAATGGATCAGCACGGTGGAAGAATTATACCAGACCTGTCATTTCATCTCCCTGCACATTCCGGCAAACAGCCAAACCAAACAATCAATCAACTTTGCTTTGTTATCAAAGATGCCGGTACCGGCATGCCTTGTCAATACCGCCAGAGCGGAAGTAATCAACGAACCTGATTTGTTGAGAATGTTTCAGGAACGTAAGGATTTCGCCTATCTTTCGGATGTTGAACCGACAAATAAAGCAGAAATTGAAGCCGGTTTTAAAATGAAGTTTTTCTGTACGCCCAAAAAAATGGGCGCCCAGACAGAGGAAGCCAACATAAACGCAGGCATCGCGGCTGCAAAACAAATCGTTAACTTTATCAACCACGGGGATAAAACATTCCAGGTAAATAAATAATAAAGGCCCATCTGCTATTTCTCCTGACCAATTTATCATTAATACCAACTTACCATGGAAAACGAACATGAAAGACCAGCTACTTTCTTCAGGTTTGAAGACCTGAGAATATATCACAAGGCCCTCGATTATATCGACTGGGTTTACTCAATGGCTAATAGTACAACAGACGATCCCTTCTGTAAATCGTTTTTTGACCGCTATCTGACTTCGGCCAACAGCATCGCTTTAAATATTGCAGAAGGTTCATCAAGAAATAAAAGCCAATTCGTCTATTATCTGAAAATGGCGAAAAGTTCGGTCCGTGAATGTGTTGTTTTATCCACCATTGCTAAAAGCAGGTCCTTTATCAGCGCCAATGCATACGATGATTCGAAAAACCATCTGATGGAAATGACAAAGATGATAGGCGCCCTCATTGGATCATTGCAGCGAAGCGTAAAACCAGGGGAACAAGATGATGATGACGATGTTTAATAAAAACTAACCAACTAACTGACTATGGCTATTTTAAAAGCATTTAAAGGGTTGAGACCGCCCAGGGATATTGCACCCCTTTTGGCGTCACGGCCTTATGATGTACTAAACTCAGAAGAAGCAAGGGAAGAAGCTAAAGGAAACCCCTATTCACTCCTCCATATCATTAAACCCGAAATCGACCTGCCTGAAAATACAGATGTCCATTCACAATCTGTTTACGATAAAGCAAGGGAGAATTTCGACCTCTATAAAAAAAATGGTTGGCTTACACCCGATCAGGAGGAGTTGCTCTATATCTATGCGCAAACCATGAACGGCAAAACACAATATGGCATCGTAGGCTGTGCCGGTGTTGACGATTATATGAATGGCATCATAAAAAAACACGAACTGACGAGAAAAGATAAAGAAGAAGACCGGATGAAACATGTGCGTATCACCAATGCCAACATGGAACCTGTCTTCTTCACTTACCCTGCCATGCCGGCCATTGACGAAATCATTTTTAAGTTTGTCAACAGCCATGCCCCTGCGTATGATTTTACTGCCCCCGATGGCGTCGGACACCATTTCTGGGTAATCCATGACAAAGCGATAATCCAACAGATTATTACTCTTTTTCGATCAATCCCGTATACCTATGTCGCTGATGGACACCACCGGACAGCCGCCGCTGCATTGGTTGGAAATGAGAAAAAGCAAAACAATCCCCATCATACTGGGAGCGAAGAGTATAATTACTTTTTAGCAGTCCACTTCCCCGACAACCAGTTATCAATCATTGATTATAACCGTGTGGTAAAAGATCTGAACGGTTTATCGGTTCAGGACTTTTTTAAAAAACTGGAAACCGTTTTTGACATAAAAAAAGTGGGACCTGATAATTTCAAACCCATTGCCCTCCACAATTTCGGATTGTATATCGAAAACCATTGGTATTCCCTGAGTGCCAAATCAGGCACTTACGACGATACCGATCCCATCGGGGTCCTTGACGTTACCATTCTTTCACGGCTTGTGCTGGATCAAATTTTAGGGATCCACGATCTGCGTACTTCCAACCGGATCGATTTCGTGGGAGGTATACGGGGGTTGGGCGAATTGAAAAAACGGGTCGATAGCGGTGAAATGGCCGCTGCTTTTGCACTCTTTCCGGTTTCCATGAAACAACTTATCGACATTGCCGACTCCGGAAACATCATGCCCCCAAAAACAACCTGGTTTGAACCGAAATTAAGATCGGGATTGGTTGTACATGCTCTTGATTAAACTTTTTTTACCTTCTGTAAAGCCCGCTTATAAATAACGGGCTTTTTTTGTGATTTATTTATCCATATAATCCCCAAAAACAACCTGAAGGTATGCTTTTCCCTCCTGCCTTACAGTGTCGGGTAGCTTCGGATCGCTCCACCAATAGTAAAAATTTGTGCTCTTGTCATAAGTAAAAATAGTGCCGGGACGAATCCATCCTACCCCATCCTCGGTTGAATAATAGGCAAAATCAGGGGAATACGGGTTTAACAGGTTTTTACTGTACCTGAATTCCTTTGAGGGTAATGCCATTTGAGCAAAGAGGGTCGCGACAATATCGTGCTGGTTCCCCAGTTTATGAACGACTGTCCCCCGGTATTCTTCCCTGATCACCGGACCATAAAAAAGTAATGGGATCTTATGGTATTCAGGGGATTCCGGATGCCAGTTCCGGTAAGAGTTATGACTGTGGTCAGCAACGATAATAAACAAGGCGCTATCGAACCAGGGTTGCTTTTCTGCTTTGGCAAAGAAATCGCCGAGACAACGATCGGTATACCAGGCTGCATTGATGTATTCATACTCGTTATCCCCCCATTTCAGTGGTTTTTCTGAAGGCTGGTCCCAGGGGGAGTGGGTACTCAGAGTAAAAAGGGCAGCAAAAAAAGGAGTGGGTATTGATTTCAAATCATGGACCATATAATCGAGGGTGAATTGATCATGGATACCCAATTTTCCCTGAGGAAGCCCTTTAGGAAAATCATATACTTCCATAATTTTATCAAATCCATTATAGATGATATACCCTTTTATATTGCCATAAATCAACTGTCCCCCAAAGTAAAATGACGAATGATAACCCTGTTGTTTTAAATTCCTGACCATGCTTGGTAACTTCACAAATTTATCGGGCTGTACCGTAATTGAGCTAACAGGATGCGCCGGAAAACCTCCGAAAACAGAGGCCATGCCCTGTTCAGAACGGGAACCTGAAGCATAAATCTGGTCAAACAGGATACCCTTCTTTTGCAATTTCCCAAATTCCGGTGTGATTCCCGGTTTACCCCCCAGATCTTCGATAAGATCGGCAGACCAGCTTTCCAGTATTAGCATGACAATATTCGGACGACGGGTATTTAATACCGGAATGGTCGAATCCATGGGAGTTTGATAAATTTTTGATACCATCCGGTCAGCCATTTGCTGGTCCATGAATTGATATGGATTATGACTGAAATTTTGAAGATTTTCGAAAATACTGATATATAGGTTAAAAACGTTGTTTACGGCTGCAACATTCAGAATGTTATGATCAGAATAATAGGATTCGCTCTGATTGATGGGTATCGGCTGAATGCCTCCCCTCATCCCCGGAAAAAGAAAAGCCGGTACCAGAATTGTAAATAATAGTGAATACCATAGGTTTTTTCTGACATTCACCAGGTCCGAATAAAACAGTTTGTTATATGCAACAATTCCGGTAACTGCCATCAAAATAAAAAAGAATACAAGAAGGAAAAAGGTACCTGTCTCGGCTGAATTATAGATTTCGCTTGGATGACTGAAATATTTAACCACTTTATAGGTCAGTTTGGTTTTCCATTCCGCATAAATTCCCATCTC
>DYSO01000223.1 GCA_020718225.1 Draconibacterium orientale
TGCATCGGCTGCAACCTGGGCGTCTGCCCGTTGGGCGCTCACGACTGCATGCGCCGGATTGAACCAAAGGAAGTAATGGAACTGATTAAAGATAAAATCACCTTTAAAACTGCGAATGAATAGCGAGATCGGGGAAAAGATTTTGAATCTGAAATCTCATCTAATTATAATCACTGCGTTATTTCTGATAACGAGGATACTCTATTTATTCACGCCTGCTGGAAGTATCGGTGACGCAGATCAGGCGGTTTTTGGCATGATGGCGCAAAAAATCACCGCGTTCGAAGAATTCCCATTCGTATATTGGGAAAATCAGTATGCAGGCGCCGCAGGGGCGTATATTGCTGCAATGATTTTTCATTTTTTCGGATCTGGATTTGTGCAGTTACGCACGGCGATGATGTTGATCGTATTACCGGGACTTTTCCTTTTCTATTTTATTTACAGGCGGCTTTTTGACGGTAACGTAGCCTTGATCAGCTCGCTCTTTTTGGTGTTTTGTCCTTATCTTGTGTTGAACTACACAACAGGGGCCTATGGCGGTTATGGAGAGTCGTTTCTCGGCACGGCTTTGATTATCCTGATGAGCTGGAAAATGAGCGAACAAGCAGAAAGCCAGTCAAAAGGATGTGATGCATTTCTGCTGGGGCTGGTGAGCGGTTTTTTTGTGTACATACAATTTTATGCGATCCCAGCGGTTCTGGTTTTCGCGATTCCGGCAGTGTGGCGCACGGTGGGAAATCGCCGGAACCAGATAATGATGTTTAGCGGGGGAGGATTGATCGGAATTGCCCCGCTGATTGTTGATAATGTCATGACAGGGGGGGCAACTTTAACGAGAGCAGCCGCTTGGATGCTGTTGATAGGCAGGGAAGATATCAGCATGTCCCCGTTGATGGTGTTCCGGAGCGTAGTTTTGCAGAAGAGCGCTTATCTGGCCGATTGGCTGGTTAATGCCCCGTTTATGTTCGGGCAGTATGTCATGCCTGGGCTTTTCGGGCGGAACCTGCAAATTGCCTCCGGAATCTTTCTCATGGCTGTTTTTGCTTGTTATATAGTTGTATTTATCAAAGGAACTGGTACAAGCGAATCATTGCGGTCCCATCATAAACAATTTGCGTTCTATCTGCTTGTATTTATACTTTTTCAATGGGTTGCCAGTCTCCGTGCTTCTCGTCACTTTATGCCGATTTTTCCTATCATCCCCATCGCTTTTTGGGGTTTATCCGAAAAACATGCCCTTTTCAAGATGCTTTCCGGTGTTGCCTTGATGGTTTTGAGTGTATTTCAAGCGATTGGCTGGAATCAAGATTTTAGAACACTCCAGTTTGATCCACGACCTGTTGTGCAGGTCATGGAACGGCGAGGCATCAGGGAGTTCTATACCTCGTATTGGACGGGCTATCCAATAATGTTCATTGGAAATGGGAACCTGATAGGGTCGCCCATGCTGCTGCCGTTTCATGAGCCGTTCGGGGATAGAAGACCTGCATATACCGAACAGGTTCTCAACTCACGAGCACCCGCCTTTTTTTTCGGATCGGGAGAGACATCGCTGGAAAGCGAGTTTCTGTCTTTTTTGAGAACCAGGAAAATAAGATACACAAAGATTGCGGTTCAGGGAGGGCGCATCTATGATAGTTTTTCACAGCCGGTGGCGGTCAGTTTTCGGAAAAAAGGCTGGCAGACGATATTCTCGTTAAAACAGATAAATTGAGGAAAGCGACCCGGATGAACTTTTTTCAAGAGTAAGTTTGTTATGAGTGAACACGTTTGCGTTGTCATTGTCACTTTCAACAATCAGGAAATGCTGAAGAAACTGCTTGACGATCTGCGTATGCAGACCAGGATGCCGGATCATGTCATTGTTGTGGACAACGCCAGCCGCGATCATACGGAAAGTATCGTCAGGGAAGATTACCCGGAGGTGGAGTACGTCAAGTTCAGTGAGAATCTCGGCAGTGCGGGCGGCTATCACGAGGGGATCCGGTGCGCCATCGAAACCGCCGATTTCATCTACACGCTTGACGATGATGTTCGCCTGAGGCCCAATACGCTTCATGAAATCGTCCACGGTTTCCTGATGGTTGAAAAAAGCTTGTCGGTCAAAATCGGTGCCGTCCGCAGCGTGGGGGCGAGGCACCCGCAAAGCGAACCGACCCCGCTTGCAATCTGTCCTTGGCGGGGGACTTTGTTCAGGACAAGCGTTGTTAGGGAAACAGGTTTGCCTTCGCCGGATTATTTTCTCTATGGAGAAGATCTGGAGTATTCACTACGACTTGCAGAAAGAGGTTATTGTTTTTATTGGATACCAACGAGCATTTGTCAGGAGGTTAAGCGAACGCGTGACGGGAAAGTAGAAATGGGAGTATTCAAAAAACGTGGTACACGCTACCAGGATCCATTTCGTTTGTATTACGCCTTCCGCAATGAAATATCTATATACCTGAATCATTGTCTCTTCAGGAAATTGCTGCGCACCATCCTGTATGCCATGAAGGTTGTGTTGATGATCCTGGCCAAAGAGGGGTTCTCCGGGCGAGTGGCGATCGGGGCTATCGCGGCAGGGATGAGGGATGGGTTCAGGGGAAAATTGGGGGAAAATCGCAGGTATTCACCAATTTAGGATGTCGAATTTAAGGAGATATTAGTTGCCATGAGGCAAGAACAGGGCAAGCCTTTTATTTTTTTGGGTCTATAACAATGATTTATGAAATAAAAATGGCGATAGTCGCCTTTCGCAAAGAGGGGTTGGTGTCTGTGATCATTAGAATCTGGCATTATCTCTTGAAATGGCCCCGCTATCTGCTTTTTGCAATCAAGCTGAAACGTTTGTATCGGGGGAGTAATTTGGACTTGCGGGCATGGGTGGATTTTGCATTCACCAGCCACGGCGGGATCATCAGGCCCCTGCAGATCCGTTCGGAGATTCTCAGGCTGTTGGAGAAGATAAAACCCAGCCAGCCTGAATATATTCTTGAAATTGGTACTTGCAATGGGGGGGACATTGTTGTTGCTTTCGCAAGTTGCCAGGGAGGATGCGCGTATCATCAGCGTTGATCTACCGCTCGGTCTGTACGGTGGCGGCTATCCTGCCTGGAACATCTGATCGATCACAACCGCGCCATGAAAGAGATATACAGGATT
>DYSO01000068.1 GCA_020718225.1 Draconibacterium orientale
GTTCAATAATAGCATGATCCATAACCTGCGATATTTTTCTTCGGTAGCAATCCACCAGCCATTCTGCTGAAAAAGTCATCATGGATACAATTTGGCAATAGGTACCCGACCCGATCAATTTGACCAGGTTGAGTACCAAGATGATAGTGGCTATCCACGATTCGCTTGTTTGGTCAAGCCTTGCTCTGATCAGGTTTAGTCCGTAAGCTGTCTTACCTTGTCCAAACTTGCCCTCGATTGGATTTCGTTCGCCCGGTCTTACGTGTTCCACATCCACTGCCTTCGGCCTTCCAAGGGGCTTGGCCCTGAGCTTTATTCCAAGCAACTTCAAAGATGCCCTGTTGGCCCGGTTACAATATATCTTATCGGCCAAAACCTCTTCAGGATAATACCCGAAACGTTGTTTGTACTTTTCCACCGAAGCCATCAATCGGGTCCCTTCGTTAAAGGCATCCCAGGAAAGATCGTCCAGGAAGGCAAAACCATTCATGATGGATACATTGATCTTTGCCCCGAATTCGACATAAGCGTTCGTTTTCCCCCTGACAATTGGCCGGACATGGGGCTGATGGATGCTCACAATCCGATGTTCAACCTTATGGCTGCCTTCTCTGAACATTTGGTGTTGTTGTTCATAGAGGGTGGCGATCACCAACAGATATCTGTGGTCTTTCCATTTCAGGGGAAACTTGTCGTATTTGTCCAACAACCGGTTGATGTTTTTCAGGTTTCTTTTCAAATAGCCAAGTTGCTGTCGGACCGCTTTGTGAATTTGTTTCTTTGACTTGATTTTCAACTGGGCTGTTTTCAGGTAGTTTTTCCGGGCAACCTTGCGGTAAGTCCTTGGTTTGGCGCCATGAAGCTCTGCTTTGAACAATTTATCGATCAGCATCTCTGATTTCTCACGCGCGTCGTTCAGAAGGTTCAGGTCAGTAGGATAGGCAATGTCCTGTGGACAGGCGGTGGCATCTGTGATCAGCTTCCCTTTATTTTCAGGAGCAGCCTCTAACACCACTTGTTCAGGCGTTGCCGGTTTGTCCCCAGGCACGTTCACGTCCGGACCGCCCTTGTCGCTAAAAATGTCCGAAGCCGGTTCTGTGCCGCTGTGCGACAACCCAAGCATTTTCTCATTGATGAAGTTGATCTGATCGATGCCCAATCGTTTGCGGAATTCAACAAACAAGGAAGGGTCAAATGGCGGCTCAGTGCTGAAACTGCTGTAGCCGATGAAGTATTGCATGTACATGTTCTCCTGGATATGCAACACCGTTTCCCTATCACTGGTATTACAGATATGTTTCAGGATTATCGCCCCAATGGCGACCCTTGGGTTGATCCCATCGGCCCCCATGTTACTGTTTTGCATGCTATGTTCATAGGTGCTTACCAAAACATCCCAGGGAATTTTTTGTGCCAGGAGAACCCATCGGTTGTTTGGGTCTAAAAATTGGGAAAACGGACTCTCAAATCCTACCAGTGTAAGTTGATTTGAACTGAGGTATGGTTGTTTGGATGCACGGAATTTTTGAGCTTTTGCCATATTCCTTTGCAGTTTTTACCTTGTAAATATAGCTAAAATCATTGAATGGCAAGTCTTTTAGATAAAATCAGCAGGCCCTAATTATGGTGTTAGATTGATTAGAACACACCTCCCCTCCATTTTTGGGGAGGGGCCGGGGGTGGGGTACAATAAAGGACGATATGATAAATAGCAACCCATTGTTTGTTTTGCCTTTTCGGAGTGGACACAAGATTTATGTTACAGGAAGCAACGCACACCTGATAAGTCGCGAAATCGCCACCTTTCTTAAAGGGCGAAGTCTGGAAACTACAATCTATCCATTTTCTTTCCCCGAATTTTTACAATTGAAAAAGATCGGATTTCAGCCAAAGGACATAATAATTAACCAGTCTAAAATAGTGAATCTTTTTGAAGAGTATTTGCAATACGGTGGTTTTCCGGAGGTAATAAAAGTGAATGTTGAAGATAAAAGAACCATCGCTAAGGTATCTGAAACCCGGATCACCAGTGTCAGCTGAAACCCGAAGGGCTGTAATAAGTTAAGAATTAAGAGTTAAGTATCTCATTATTAATTGTTCCTTGAACCTTGAACCTACAACTTGTCACCTGTTCTTCGGCGCTAAAAAACGGTTATACAACAACAACCCGATGATGGTCAGTACCCCGATCATGCTGAAGGTAAGCCATAACAGGGCAGGTTGGTTCAACTTTTCAACATACAACACATACAGCCAGGCCCCCAGAACGCCACCCACACCGCTTCCAATAACACCATACAGAAATGAATATCCCTGGTAGAGGGCTTTCTTATCATCGGGAGCTATCAATCCGATATAAGCTATAAACTTGGGATGGGCGGTCATCTCCCCAAGGGTGAAAATAAACATGGAAGCCATGAAAATCCATGCGTTCGGCGAAATGGCCAACATCCCCATCCCCACCGATCCCAAAGCAATGCCAATAATCATGGTGGGTAAAGGTTTTGTTTTGCGGACCAGACTTGAAACCACCAATTGCAACAAGATTATTGCCCCTGCATTCATGGCCGTTACATGCTCTGCCTCGAATTTCCAGTGAGGATTGTCGATGAAAAGCGAAAGCGCTGCATTGACAATCCGGTCGAAAGGGGCCATATCGACCTTCTCGGTCAGGTACCAGAGTACAGAATCGTAAACCTGAAAATACATAATCCAGAAACCGGAATAGATCACAATCATGATGATAAACCGGAAATCCCTTATCACACTGAGCATTTCGGCCATAACCCGGCGAAGTGGTTTAATGGCCCCCGTTCCACGGGGCTCTTTAAAAACAAAAAAATTCAAAACCAATAACCATCCCGTACCGACAGCAGCCATAAAAAAAATATAGTTGTAGGAGATCGATTTCAGAAAAGGCACCAAAATAAGTGGAAAAAGAAACGCGCCCAGGTTGATCGACCAGTAATAAATCCCAAATCCCAGGGAGGCAGTCGATTCATCGGTTACCCTTGAAACCGTACCGACAATCAAAGGCTTAAAAAACCCCGCGCCCAGTGCGACAAGGATCAGGCTGCTGAAAACAGTGATATAAGTCGAAGAAAAACCGGCAAACAGATATCCCAGACTCATGGCAAAAAAAGAAAAAAACAATACTTTACGGTATCCGTAACGGTCGCCGATAGCCCCCGAAAGGATCGGAAGAAAATAGAGCAATGGCGTTATGGTGCTTTTTATAACCCCCACACTCTCTTTCGAAAAAGCAAGTCCGCCTTCACTTTTTGACAACACCAGATAGACCGACAACACCGACATGACACCATAATAGGAACCCCGTTCAAAAAATTCCATCGAGACCGCAGTCCAGAAATTACCGGGGAAAGAAGTCAGGCCTGGTTTGGATTTTTGTAAAGCCATGATTGCAGATTTGATGATTCTCCGCGAAAGTACCGAAAAAAACATTTATTTTTGCCATATGCCCAATATAGAAGAGATCACTGCCCATTTCAGGATGGAAGGCGTTTTTATTTCTGCCCGGCTATTCGGGGCCGGTCATATCAACGATACCTATCTGGTTAATACCGGCCCGGGGAACTCCCCCGATTATATTCTTCAAAGGATCAACCAGGATATTTTTACCAATATTCCGGAATTGACCAACAATATTTTAAAAACTACCCATCACCTTCGTCAAAAATTAATGGCCGCTGCCCCGGAATTTGAACGGTTCCAAATTATCCATCTCATCCCATCCAATAATGGCGCCTTCTATTTTCACGACCGGGAAGGCAATTTCTGGCGGTTGTATCATTTCATTGACGATGGCAGGAGTTATAACCTCTTTGAGAATCGCACCATGGCTTACGAGGCCGGCAGGGCTTTCGGACTTTTCCATTTCCTGACATCCGATATGGACCCTTCCATACTCTTTGTTGTGCTTCCGGGATTCCATGATGTTTCGTTACGCCTTCAGAAATTCAGAAAAACGGTAGCCCTTGATCCGGCCGGAAGGGTTGCCGCTGTTAAAAACGAAATCCGTTTCGTTGAAACCCGGGCTGAAAAAATGGTTGCCATCCAAAGACTTGGTGAACAGGGAAAAATCCCTCTCCGTGTTACCCATAACGACACGAAATGCAACAATGTCCTCTTCAATGCCGCCAACGAAGCCATTGCCATCGTCGATCTCGATACCATCATGCCGGGTTACAGCCTGTATGATTTCGGCGACGCCATCCGGACCGGAGCCAATACCGCCGTTGAAGATGAAGCCGACTTTCGGAAAGCAGTCATCGACCTTGAACTGTTTGAAGCCTACAGCCGGGGATATCTGTCCTTTGCCGGAAAATTTCTGAACCCGGTTGAAATTCAGCATCTTGTTTTTTCTGCCCGGTTTATGACCTATCTGATCGGACTTCGGTTTTTAACCGATCACATCGACGGGGACCATTATTATAAAACCGCTTTCCCCGGACACAATCTGCAACGGGCAAGAGTACAGTTCAACCTGCTGGAAAGCATGGAAGAAAAAGCAGTCGAAATGGAGAAAATCATTGCCGGACTGACGGGATGAAATCAGAGATTGGTCAATGGTTGTTTAGTCGTTTAGTCAGTTAATTATTTTGTTTTTATTAGATGTGGAATATGAACTTCAAATTATCGTGTAACCTACAGTCTGCCAAGGGCTGTGTGCTTTTTCTTTTCCTGGTTTTCCTTTCTGCCGGGGTTTTTTCCCAGGGACCAATGGCCGGCGCCACCGCTTCAATCGTTCCGGTCCCGGCACGGATGAAACTTAAACCCGGCGTTTTTACCATCGATCCCCAAACCCGGCTGGTGGTTAACGGAGATAATCCGGAAGCCAGGCGGATTGCAACATTTTTTGCCGCTCAGCTCCAAATGGCAGGCGGCCCCGATCTCGCCCTGGCCGTGAAGGCCTCCACCGATCAAAAATTGCCTTCTGTTGTTTTTTCCCTTATCGAAGAAAATACAGGTTCACCTTCAGGTAGTTATGAACTGAAAGTGGAACCACATCAAATCCAAATCCATGCACATGGCGGCGCCGGGTTGTTTTACGGTGTCCAATCCCTGCTTCAGTTGTTTCCGCCAGAGATCTGTAAACAAGCTCCTGCCGGTTCGGTAAAATCATGGACCATTCCCTGCACGGAGATCAAAGACCATCCCCGCTTTCCATACCGGGGCATGCACCTGGACGTTTCCCGCCATTTTTTTCCCGTGGAATTCGTTAAACGCTACATCGACCTCCTTGCCATGTATAAGATGAACACCTTTCACTGGCACCTGACCGATGATAACGGATGGCGGATTGAAATTAAAAAATACCCAAAACTCACCCAGGTAGCAGCATGGCGCGTGGATCACGAAAACCTTCCATGGAATCAACGCTCGGCACAGCAACCGGGTGAACCGGCAACCTATGGGGGATTTTACACCCGGGATGAGATCCGGGAAGTTGTGAAATACGCAGCCGACCGTTATGTTATGATCATTCCCGAAATTGAGATGCCTGCCCATTCAGTGGAAGTATTGGCAGCATACCCTCAGTTTTCATGTACCGGCGGCCCTTTCACTGTCCCGCCGGGAAGTTACTGGCCCAACCGGGATATCCTGTGCGCTGGAAACGATTCTGTTTTTACTTTTCTCGAAGATGTACTCTCGGAAGTAATGGAACTCTTCCCTTCACCGTATATCCATATCGGTGGCGATGAAGCGGATAAAACCAATTGGAAAAAGTGTCCGAAATGCCAGGAAAGGATAAAATCTGAAGGATTAAAAGATGAAAAAGAGCTACAGAGTTACTTCATCAAACGAATTGAGAAATTTATTGTCTCTAAAGGAAAAAAGATGATCGGATGGGATGAGATCCTGGAGGGAGGACTGGCCCCGGAAGCCACCGTGATGTCGTGGCGTGGCGTGGAAGGCGGAATTGCAGCTGCCCGGCAGGGCCACGATGCCATCATGACCCCCGGATCGCACTGCTATTTCGATTATTACCAGGCCGATCCGCAATTCGAGCCCAAAGCCATCGGCGGACTTACCACATTAAAAAAAGTTTATGGTTTTGAACCTGTCCCAAACGAACTATCGACGGAAGAAGCACGGCACATCTTAGGGGCACAGGGAAATGTTTGGACCGAATTCATCCCCACCCCGTCCCATGCCGAATATATGGCATTACCACGCATGATCGCCCTGGCAGAAGTGGTGTGGTCGCCCGCTAAATTACGCAACTGGGACCATTTCCGGCAACGGATGTCCAACCAGTTCAAACGACTGGATTATATGGGGGTGAACTATAGCAAAGGTTCTTTCAGGGCAGAAGTAACCACCGGTTTTGATAAAAAAACCAATGCACTCCTCGTAACCATTGGTTCGGAACAGCTTAATGTACCCATTCATTATACCACCAACGGGGATGATGTCACCATTGCTTCACCACTTTATACCAGCCCGTTTGAAATTAAAAAAAACGGGATTATCCGCGCCGGGCTTTTTGTGGACGGGAAACTCAAAGAAAAAACCGTGGAGATGCCATTGCTTTTTCATCTGGCTATCGGCAAGCCCCTGAATTATCTGACCCAATATTCGTACCGGTACCCGGCTTCCGGCCGAGGCGCCCTGAATGACGGTCTCCGGGGTTCAGCCAACCACCGCGACGGGCTTTGGCAGGGATACCTAGGAAACGACCTCGAGATCATTATTGACCTTGGAAAAGAGATCCCAATCAATTCGGTCCAGATGAATTTTATTCAGAATCAGCATAACTGGATTTTTCTTCCGGTTTTTGTGGAGTATTCTTTATCTTCGGATGGAAAAAAATATCACTCCTTCAACGAAGTCCCGAATACCATCTCAACCAAAGAAGAACAGGTGTTCATACAACCGTTCAACTTTCAGTTTATGGCCAATACCAAAGCAAGGTTCGTGAAAGTGCATGCAAAAAACCTGGGGAAATGTCCCTCCTGGCACGAAGGGTCAGGCGAGGATTGCTGGATGTTCATGGACGAAATCGTGGTATTTTGATAATAATCTGATTATATTCTGGTTATACCGTCATGATGTCCTTCTCTTTGATCTCAAAAATTTTATCGACCCTGGCAATATAATCGTCGGTCAGTTTTTGAACATCCGTTTCGAGCTTGTCGCACTCATCTTCGGGAACGCCCTCTTTTTTGAGTTTCCGTGCAGTTTCATTGGAATTCCTGCGGATATTGCGGATGGTGATTTTTGCGTTTTCCGCTTCAATTTTTGCTTTTTTCACCAGGTCGCGACGTCGTTCTTCCGTGAGAGGAGGTACCTGAATACGGAGAATCTCCCCTTCATTTTTTGGATTAAACCCCAGATTAGCAGCCTGGATCGCTTTATCGATGAGTCCGAGCGCACTTTTGTCCCAGGGCTGGACAATGATTTGCCTGCCATCGGGAGTACTGATGTTTGCCGTTTGATCGATGGGTGTCATCACTCCGTAATAATCAATTTTCACGCCATCCAGCATCTGCGCGCTGGCTTTCCCGGCCCGCACTTTCTGTAACTCCTTTTCGAGATGCTGAAGGGCAAGGTTCATCCCCTCACTTGTCTCTTCCAGCGTAAATTCAATATCTTCGTGCATATCCCCCGAATTTAACAGTTATTTTTTACAAAATTAAAAATAAAACTACCTGTCCAACCTGGTCAACCTGGTCAACCTGTTTTTAACCTGTTTTAACCTGTTTTAACCTGTTCAACGATGGTGCCGATTTTTTCACCCCCGATCAACCGTTTCAGGTTTCCATACTCGTTCATATTGAAAACGATGATCGGGATGTTGTTTTCCTTACACAATGTAAAAGCAGTTAAATCCATGATTTTCAACCCTTTTTGATAAGCTTCATCAAAAGAGAGGGAATCATATTTCACCGCCCTGGGATCTTTTTCCGGATCGGCAGAATAAACACCATCCACGCGGGTGCCTTTGAGCAAAGCATCGGCTTTTATTTCTACCGCTCTTAAGGCAGATGCACTGTCGGTAGTAAAATAGGGATTTCCGGTACCACCGGCAATGACCACAACATGCCCCTGTTCCAGGTAGTGAATGGCTTTGCGGCTGCCCATCGCTTCACAGACCGGTTCAATGACCAGTCCTGAAAGGAGCTTTACCGATACCCCCAGCGATTCTAAAGCTGCCTGGAGGGCCAAGCTGTTGATCACCGTGGCCATCATCCCCATATAATCGCCCTGAACACGGTCCATCCCTTGCCCTGTCCCCTGCAGGCCACGGTAGATATTTCCGCCGCCGATAACAATTGCGATCTGGATGTTTTGGGCCACCACCGAATGGATCTCTGAAGCGTAAGCAAATAGACGTTCCGGATCTATTCCATAACCCTGTTTGCCTTCAAGCGCCTCGCCTGAAAGTTTGAGAAGGACACGGCTGAATGTTGTCATAATTCTATCATTTCAATTCGTGATTCAATATCGATATTCAATTGCTCTCTTTGCCATGGCAATTCTTATATTTTTTCCCGCTTCCGCAGGGACAGGGATCGTTGCGGCCGACTTTTTTTTCGACTTTCACCGGTTGTGGTTTCGATTTTTCCTGTGTATTTGAATTTGCCTGGGAAAGAAGGTCCGACCGCTCTTCTTTCATACGGGTCCGGTCCATCCGTCGTGGCGCCTGGGCCTCCTTCACATTGTCGCTCCGGATCGGAACATCCGCTTTAATCAAAAAGGAGGTAATTTCCTTATTGGTACGCTGTACCATCGATTTGAACAACTCGAAAGATTCAAATTTATAGATCAGCAGCGGGTCTTTCTGTTCGTAAGCGGCATTCTGAACCGATTGTTTCAGGTCGTCCATCTCTCTGAGATGTTCTTTCCATGCATTATCGATCATTCCCAGAACGATTCCTTTCTCGATGGAGAGGATCACCTCTTTTCCCTTATCTTCATAAGCTTTGCGGAGGTTTGCCACGGCCTGCATGGTTTTTAACCCATCGGTAACGGGAATGGCAATATTTTCATAACGTGTATCATTTTCAAATACATCCCTGATCACCGGGTAGGTATTAATGGCAATCTGTGCACACTTCGATTTATACCGTTTGTAGATATAATCGTAGAGCCGGTCTCCCATTTCCTCACTTCCGAGCGACCCGAAATCTTCTTCCGGGATGGGTGAATCGGCGGCAAACTCTTTGATCAGTTCGAATTTAAATGCCGTGAAATCGCGTTTATCGGCTGAATCGAGGACGATGGTCTCGCACACATCATAGATCATGTTGGAAATATCCACTGCGAGCCGGTCTCCAAAAAGGGCATGGTGCCTTTTTTTATAGATGGCTTCGCGCTGGATATTCATAACATCGTCGTATTCGAGCAATCGTTTCCGGATCCCAAAGTTATTTTCTTCCACTTTTTTCTGTGCCCGTTCAATGGATTTTGTAATCATGGAGTGCTGAATGACCTCTCCATCTTCGATACCCATCCGGTCCATAATTTTTGCAATCCGTTCGGAACCAAACATGCGCATGAGGTCGTCTTCGAGTGAAACGAAAAACTGGGAGCTTCCCGGGTCGCCCTGGCGGCCGGAACGGCCACGGAGCTGCCGGTCAACGCGGCGCGATTCATGCCGTTCGGTACCGATGATGGCCAATCCGCCGGCCTGTTTGACACCGGGGCCCAACTTTATATCGGTTCCACGGCCTGCCATGTTGGTGGCAATGGTTACGGTACCTGCACGGCCTGCTTCGGCCACAATGTCTGCTTCCCGGGCATGCAATTTCGCATTCAGTACGTTATGCGGGATGTTTTTGCGTTTCAGCATCCGGCTAAGCAATTCGGAAGTCTCCACCGAAGTAGTTCCAACCAGCGCCGGTCTCCCTTTTTCGATCAGTTTCTCAATTTCCCCGATAACAGCATTGAATTTTTCACGTTTGGTTTTATATACGAGATCTTCCCAATCGTTGCGTACAATCGGCCTGTTGGTTGGTATTACCACTACGTCAAGCTTGTAGATATCCCAGAATTCACCGGCTTCTGTTTCGGCCGTTCCGGTCATCCCTGCCAGTTTTTTGTACATCCTGAAATAGTTCTGTAACGTGATGGTGGCATACGTTTGGGTAGCCGCCTCTATTTTAACGCTTTCCTTGGCTTCGATGGCCTGGTGCAACCCGTCACTGTAACGCCTTCCCTCCAGGATACGCCCTGTCTGTTCATCAACAATCTTGACTTTGTTGTCCATCACCACATATTCCACATCCTTTTCAAAAAGGGCATATGCTTTTAAAAGTTGGTTAACCGTGTGAACGCGTTCGGTCTTGATCGAGTAATCGCGCATCAGTGCATCTTTTTTCTCCATCTTTTCCATTTCCGACAGGTTCTGGCGTTCCAGATCGGCAATCACCGATCCGATGTCGGGGAGAATGTAAAAGGTCGGATCTTCGTAGGATTCGGTCAACAGGTCAATCCCTTTATCGCGTAACTCAATGGTATTGTTCTTTTCATCGATCACAAAAAAGAGTTCGTCATCAATGATGTGCATATTTTTAGCCTGTTCGGCTAAATAAAAATTTTCGGTTTTTTGCATCAACGCCCGCATTCCCGGTTCGCTCAGGAATTTGATCAACGCTTTATTTTTTGGCAAACCATGGAAAGCCCTGAATAACTGTTCCCCTCCCCGGCGGAAGTTTTCTTCGTTTTTCTGGTCCTCGGTCAGCGATTTTGCTTCGGAAAGCAGTTTGGTAACCAGGTTACGCTGGGCATTATAAAGCTTGGTTACATTGGGTTTAAGATCGTCGAAAAGCTGGTTCTCCCCTCTTGGGGTGGGGCCCGAAATGATCAAAGGCGTCCGGGCATCGTCGATCAAAACAGAGTCAACCTCATCAACAATCGCATAGTTGTGCGGGCGCTGCACCAGTTCTTCCGGATTGCTGGTCATATTATCGCGGAGGTAGTCAAACCCGAATTCGTTGTTGGTGCCATAGGTAATGTCGGCGAGATATGCGTCGCGACGTGGCTGGGAATTGGGTTCATGACGGTCGATACAATCAACTTTCAGCCCGTGGAATTCAAACAGGGTACCCATCCATTCCGAGTCGCGCCGGGCCAGATAATCATTCACGGTAACCACATGCACCCCTTTTCCTGGTAAAGCATTGAGGTACATGGGCAATGTTGCAACCAGGGTTTTTCCCTCCCCGGTTGCCATTTCGGCTATTTTACCTTCATGCAGCACAACCCCGCCAATCAACTGACAATCGTAATGGACCATATCCCATTTGATCATGTTGCCCCCTGCCATCCAGCTGTTTTTGTACCGGGCCATATCGCCTGCTATCTCAATACTGTCGCGTTTTGCAGCTAAGTCACGGTCCATCTGGGTTGCCGTAACCTCAACATATTCATTTTCGTAAAAACGCCGGGCTGTATCTTTCATCACCGCAAAAGCTTCCGGCAGGATTTCAAGCAACACCTCCTGGGTCAGCTCATAACTCTCTTTTTCAAGCCGGTCAAGAACCGCATAGAGCTTTTCCTTTTCGTCGATTTCAATGGCATCGGAATTGAGCGTTTCCTTCAAACTGGTAATTTCCTGCTCTTTATCTGCGATATACTCCCTGATCCTCTGTTTAAAAGAGAGCGTCCGCTGACGTAATTCATCATTCGATAAGGTTTTAACAGTTTCATAAACCTCAATGGCGCTTTTCACCAACGGATCGATGGACCGGATATCCCTTTGAGATTTATTCCCTAAAATTTTTCTAAATATACTTAACATGGTTGTTGTTTATTCTTTGATAATTTGTTGTATTTCGGCTTCCAGGTCTCTTCCCGGCGACCCGGCCGGATACCTGAAAATTTTCCCTTCGCTGTCGATCAGCACAAACAACGGATAGGACCGTACGTCATAATCAACAAGCGTTTCCATACGATCGCCAATATGAGCAAAATCCCACGTATAATCCTTTTTCATGTTGATGAAAAGGAGCATTTTACTGAAATACTTATCGGCTGAAATAGAGAGAAAACGAAGTTTATCCTTGTATTTTTCGTACAGCGGTATCATAAAATCCATTTCAATAAGGCACTCATCGCACCAGGTTGTCCAAAAACATAGCAAAACCGGTTTCCCCCGCATACTGTGCAACGAAATCTCTTTCTGGTCGCGGTCCTGCAATGTAAATTCAGGAGCTTCCCCTCCGGGTTTCAGGCGGGTCAGAAACTTGACCAGGTTGGCGGCAATAACTTTGTTTTCAGAATAGACCGAGGTTTGTTGCAGGGTTTTCAACACCGAAAGAATCTCTGCCGGTTCAAATCCGGCCATGGAATACCACTCCATCAACCCTTTCAGCAAAACAAGTTCGCGAAGCCGGTCGTTCTGTAAAATGGTATCGGTAGCCAGGGTTTTCATCAATACTT
Organism: Draconibacterium orientale; assembly: GCA_020718225.1. Lineage (GTDB taxonomy): Bacteria > Bacteroidota > Bacteroidia > Bacteroidales > FEN-979 > CAIVAT01. The sequence continues at coordinate 12,409 of DYSO01000068.1, forward strand.
TTTCCGGCTCCGGTTTCTTAAAAAGCGGACGGAAATCAATTTTATGGAGTGGGATGGAGGTAACCGCGATATATTTTAAAAAATAGTTGTTAAAAAAATCCATATACTCCGGGTTATCGTACAGTACCGGTTTGTCTGTCAAATACTTGCGGGCTATCTGGGCAGCATTGTAATAAAGGGAAGCCTGTTCCAGCGAAGCCAGTTTATAGGTTGAATAATGAATAAAAAATGGGTTATCGATGTCGCCAAACTCCCTGTTCAGGGTTGCCTGAAGGCTGTCTATCCGGTTTTTTTTCCGGTCCCGGTAAAGGGCATTGAAATTATCGAGCAGAAATGCATTGTAAATGCTGTCGAACCGTCCAATCTGTTCGTTCAACCCACAGGGAAAAGGTTTGAGAATATTGACCCTAAGATTTTGCGCCTGCAAAAAAGGATCCGATTCCGTTACATCGTCATAGTCCATCACCCCGATATCCAGTATATAGTTTATACCGGGTTCAAGAAAAATTTCTGCTGTATGGAAATGGACCGACAGGGTGGCATCGGTTGTTTTCTCTAATTTCAGGGAAATCGAAAAATTTCCCATACCATCTATTTCAACCTGGCCCAATAGTTTTTCGGTAAAGGTCAACCGGTCGTCCGGAGTGGTAATCCGCAGATCTTTCCCTTCAGCGCCTGGGGCGCTCCCTGAAATGAGGGTGTTTTGCGCAGAAGAAATGACCGCACAAAAAAAACAAAACAGAAAAAGGGACCAGATTTTCAGAAAAAACCGCACGGGGATCAATTTAAACAGCAAAGGTACGAAAAATGGCCGATTGGTTTTTCGTTGCTTTGGTTTGGGCTAAATCTTATATTGAGGTGCCGGAGAATTATCCCAGATGGGTTGAGGGGCATAAGGGAAAATGCAAGTGCACCATTAAGCCCGTAGGGCTGTCATGGTTATAGAAAAAATTGGATTGGGAAACAATAAACCCCGTGGGGGTGATATTAATCCTCATTGTCATCAAATAGGGAAAATTTCACTGGACAATTTACATTTGGATATGGTCCCTGTTTTTTCGTTTTTTGATCAAACCCTGTTATACTGAACCGGTTTTAGCCCTGGTCCCCGCCGGATGGGATTACCACCCCATGGGGAACAAATTGACTTACATCCCCACCATTGAGGATAATATCGCGTACGATGGAGGAGCTCAGTGAAGCGTATTCGGGTTCAGATAGAAAAAAAACCGTTTCAATGCCGGGGGCCATCAGTTTGTTCATCTGTCCGATCCCTCGTTCAAATTCGAAATCGGCTGCCGTGCGCAACCCGCGAAGGATATAGGGGATGTTGTTCTTCCGGCAAAAATCGACCGTCAAGCCCGGGTAGGAGGCAATTTCGATTTTCGGTTGTCCTTTGAAAATATCCCGGAGCCACTCCAGGCGCTGCTCCATCGTGAAAAAAGATTTTTTCTCCCCATTCTCGCCAATGGCAACGATTACCTTGTCGAAAAGCGGTAAAGCCCTTCTGATGATAGACTCGTGGCCCCGGGTTATGGGATCAAAGGAGCCGGGGAAAACAGCAAATTTCGGCATGGGATATTTTTAATGAGGTGTAAAGGTAATAAAAAGTGTAACAAACAATCCAGGGCAAATTTCCTCAAACAATCGGTTGCTTTATATCTAACATCTAATTATTTTACCGGAAAACCCGAATGTATGTCCGGCTAAAAATAATTTCCCAACCCCTTGGTAAATGTTATAATATTTTTATTTAGGTTTGCTTAACAAAGGGGTTAACCATCGTAAAACCTGAAAATCATGTAGAAATACCCTCTTAAAAATATAGCGTTTAGCCGAATTCTGCTTCAGGAACCGATCTATAATCCAAGACCATCAATATCAGAAAATAAAGTGTAAATTTGAATAAAAGAAAAATATGTTAACTAAAGAAGCAATCAGAAAAACAATTGATAACCTCCCGGAGGAAGTTCTTTCAATCGATGAGGTTGTTGAAAGATTAATCCTTCTTGATAAGGTTGAACAAGGACTTCAGGATGTGAAGGATGGGAAAGTACATACAACCGAAGAGGTCAGGAAGAAATTGGAACGATGGTTGAAATAATCTGGACAACCAGGGCCTTGACCGATTTGCAGGAAATCGGGGAATATATTTCCAGGAATTCGGTTCAATATGCCGGACTTACTCTTGAAAGGATAATGGAGACAGCTGCTTACCTGGAGACGAATCCACTGATAGGACGGAAAGTGCCGGAAATTAACGAAAAATCAATTCGTGAACTTATTACCGGGAGTTATCGGTTTATTTACAAAATTGAAAACCAATGTAATATCTATATTTTAACCATACACCATTCCGCAAGGTTGTTAAAAAAAAGATCTTTTAAAGGATTAAAATAAAAAACGAATACTAATACCCTGAACATCATGTAGAAATACCTTCTTAAAATATTGCGTTTAGCCGAATTCTGTTGTCGAACCATGTATTAACCAATCGCACAGAATATCGGTATGGCATGGAAGAGTTTCTTGTCGTTGTCCTTCTTAAACATACATAAAATATTGCGTTGCTAATATTTCTCTTCTGATAAACCGCCAATTTTTCAGTAAGCAGAGAAATAGCCTTAGCGGGCGCACCCAACGGGTGTGTTCCTTTTGCTATTTCAGTATGCTTACGGGTGCTTGGCGGTGCCTTCAGAATCTGAACATGTGCGGAGGTTCACACCCATTTTTACAAATCGTTGCTTCTGTTTTTTTTCGTTGGAACTTCCGTGATTAACAGTGTAAATTCAGTTGCTGGCACACTGTATAACGGGGTTTCCTTTGTTAATGGAAGATTCAACAACGCACTGAAATTTGATGGTATAAATGATTATGGCGACCTGAACTTTGATCCTCCCGATCCTGTCTTCACTAACGAATTCTGGATAAAATTCGATACAGTTATGCCTACCACCCAATGTTTATTTTACCCATATGGCGCATTTATTTGGGATCATTCATTAAGACCACATTACGATACAATTCCATGTGATACTATTATTCAAGCCTCCAACCTCACCTTCTCAAACATCACCAACAACCAATTCACCTTCAACTGGACCGATGGCAATGGAACCAACCGGGTAGCATTTATCAAAGAAGATACAGAAGGCAGCGCTTCACCAGTAAATAATGCAACCTACACTCCTAACACCGCATTTGGTTCAGGCTCACAAATCGGAACGACCGGTTGGTATTGTGTTTTCAATGGAACAACCCATCCCGATGGAATAACTGTTACAAACCTTTCACCTTGTAAAACATACAGGATCATGGTGTGCGACTACACAGGTTCTCCCGGATCGGAAATCTACAACACTTCAACAGCGTTTAAAAATCCTGAAAACGTGCAGACAAGTGGATCGGTGATTATTCCGACAGATGGGCTTGTTGGATATTGGCCATTTAATGGCAATGCCAATGATGAAAGCGGGTATGGAAATAATGGGACAGTTTATGGAGCAACCTTGACTTCAGACCGATTTGAGATGCATAGTAAAGCTTATTTGTTCA